>CAJQTI010000001.1 GCA_905618915.1 uncultured Candidatus Pelagibacter sp.
GACTTCTGTTGGAAGCATAGATAGAATAAAAAACGTAGCAAAAATTATTTCTTCTTATAAAAAGAAGAAAATGGGGGTTATTGTAGTTTCTTCTGCGATGAGTGGCACAACCAATGAGTTAATAAAAAAGACAAAAGAATTAAGTAAAAATTTTGATGCAGCTGAGTACGATGTTTTATTAGCAACAGGTGAACAAGCAGCATGTGCACTAATTGCTGGTAGATTAAAGCATCTTGGGTTTAAGTCTAGATCTTGGATGTCTTGGCAGCTACCTATTATTACCGAAGGACCTTATAGCTCATCAAGAATTAACAAGATTAATAAAAATAAAATATCTAGTTTTATTAAATTGGGTGGAATACCAATAATTACTGGATTTCAAGGGATTAATTCAGAAAATAGAATTACAACATTAGGTCGTGGAGGTACTGACGCTTCAGCAATAATGTTGGCAAAATTTTTTAATGCCGATGCTTGTGATATTTATACAGATGTAGATGGTGTATACACAACAGACCCAAGAAATCATTTAAAAGCAAAAAAAATTGATAAAATTTCTTATGATGAGATGCTTGAAATGGCATCTCTAGGGGCAAAAGTTATGCAGCCAACATCTGTGCAAGATGCAAAATTAAATAATATAAGTTTTTCAGTTAAATCTTCATTTGTAAAAAAAAAAGGTACTTTAATAACAAATAATAAAAAAGCTTTTAGTGATCAAATTATAACAGGAATTACATCCACAAAAAATGACGCTAAAGTTACAATGATTGGTGTTAAGGATAAACCAGGAGTTGCAGCTTCCATTTTTAAACCATTGTCACTTAACCAAATAAATGTAGATATGGTTGTTCAAAATATTTCATTAAATAGTAAGGAAACAGACTTAACTTTCACTATTAGATCAGAAGATTTAAAAAAAACTGAGAAAATTATAAAACAAAATAAAAAAATCTCTTTTAGAAAGTTCACACACGATAGTAACGTCTCTAAAGTATCAATTATAGGAGTTGGAATGATTACAACACCTGGAATTACCTATAGAATGTTTCAAGCGCTAGCATCAAAAAAAATTAATATTATGGTTATTTCAACTTCTGAAATAAAAATTTCAGTTTTGATATCTAACAAATATGTAAAAAAAGCTATAGCTACTCTTCATAAAGAATTTAAATTAGATTAAATTATGAGCTTAAGACCATTTAGAGATATTCATAGAAAGAAAACAAAAGTTATAAATGTTGGTGATGTAAAAATAGGTGGAGATAATCCTATTTCCGTCCAATCTATGACTAACACCTTAACAACTGATATTCAGGCCACAATAAAACAAATCAATGATATTCATGAAGAGGGTGCTGACCTGGTTAGGGTTTCGTGTCCAGATAAAGAATCCTCATTAGCTCTTAAGGAAATCACTAAAAATGTTTCTGTACCAATAATTGCTGATATTCATTTTCATTATAAAAGAGCAATAGAAGCTGCTGAAAACGGTGCAAAATGTTTAAGAATTAATCCAGGTAATATAGGTGATAAATCAAAGGTACATGAAGTATTAAGTGCTGCAAAAAATAATGGCTGTTCTATCAGAATAGGAGTAAACGCAGGATCACTTGAAAAAGATATTTTAGAAAAATATAAGGAGCCATGTCCAGAAGCTTTAGTTGAAAGTGCACAAAGAAATATCAAAATTCTAGAGGATCAAGATTTTTTTAATTTTAAGATTAGTGTTAAATCATCAGATGTGTTTTTGTCTATGGCTGCATATCGCCAACTTTCAAAGGTGACAGATTACCCTTTGCACCTAGGAATAACAGAAGCGGGTAGTTTTATTTCAGGAAGTATTAAATCTTCGATAGGTCTAGGATCACTTTTAATGGACGGAATAGGTGATACGATAAGAATTTCACTGTCTGATGACCCAGTTAAAGAAATTAAGATAGGTAACGAAATATTAAAATCACTTAACTTAAGAAATAGAGGTGTAAAGATTATATCTTGCCCGTCATGTGCACGGCAAGCCTTTCAAGTTATAAACACAGTTAAAACATTAGAAGAAAAGCTTTCTCATATTAAAACTCCTATAACGTTATCAATTATTGGCTGCGTAGTGAATGGACCAGGGGAAGCTGCAATGACAGATATAGGCATCACTGGTGGAGGCAAAGGGAATAACATGCTCTATTTATCTGGTATTCAAAGTGAAAAAGTTTTATCAGAAGACATAATATCAAGAGTTGTAAGTGAAGTTGAAAAAAAAGCTGCTGAACTTGATAAAAAATTATAAATATAATGATACCTCTAAAAACCATTGAAGATTTAATATCTAAGCACTCTATTTTGGAGAAAGAATTGTCATCAGGTGAAGTAGATAAAAAACTTTTTGCTGAAAAATCAAAAGAATACTCAGATTTAAATGATGTAATTGATGACGCCAGAAAATATTTTTCTTATGAGGGAGAAAAAAAAGACCTAGAGAAAATATTAGGTGATTCTAGCAGTGATAATGAGTTTAAGGAAATGGCTGAAGTAGAGTTAAAAGATTTAAAATTAGAAAACGAAACCATAGAAAAAAAATTAAAACTTTTTTTATTACCAAAGGATGAAGCAGATAAAAAAAATGCAATTATAGAAATTAGAGCTGGAACGGGTGGTTTAGAAGCAAGTTTATTTGCTTCAGATCTTTTTAAGATGTATGAAAAAGTTAGTCATCAAAAAAAATGGGAATTAGAATTAATAAGCATGTCTCAGAGTGAGGCAGGGGGACTCAAAGAAGTTATTGCATCAATTAGAGGAAAAAATATTTATTCAACATTAAAGTATGAAAGTGGAGTTCATCGTGTTCAGAGGGTTCCAGATACAGAAACTCAGGGAAGAATTCACACTTCTGCTGCAACAGTAGCCGTACTTCCAGAAGCAGAAGAGGTTGATATAAAAATAAATGATTCAGATTTAAGAATTGATGTGTTTAGAGCTGGCGGCCCAGGAGGACAATCTGTTAATACAACTGATAGTGCTGTGAGAATTACTCATATTCCAACAGGACTATCCGTATCTCAACAAGATCAAAAATCACAACACAAAAATAAAGCAAAAGGAATGTTAATATTAAGATCAAGACTTTATGAATTAGAAAGATCAAGAATAGAGGGTGAAAGATCACAAGATAGAAAAAGTAAAATAGGAACTGGAGACCGCTCTGAAAGAATTAGAACATATAATTTTCCACAAGGAAGAGTAACAGACCATCGTATAAATCTAACCCTACATAAACTTGAAGCCTTTTTAGAAGGTGAAGCCTTTGATGAAATGGTGGAAAGCTTAACATTGCAAGCACAAGAAGAAAAATTGAGCAATCTTAATTAAAATGAATATAGAAAATATTCTAAATGAAGGAATAAATATCTTACAAAAAAATAAGATAGCCAATCCTCAACTTGATAGTGAGATATTATTATCTAACTCGATTAAAAGAGATAAAAAACATATCATTTTAAATCCTAAAGAAATTTTGAACTCAGAACAATTGGGAAAATTTAAAAGTTTAATTGAAAGAAGAAAAAAAGGTGAACCAATTGCTTACTTAATAAACAAAAAAGGGTTTTGGAAAAATGAATTTTTTGTTAATAAAGATGTGCTAATTCCAAGACCTGATAGTGAATTAATAATAGAGCAAGTTTTAAAAATTTATTCAAAAGATGTGCAATTACAAGTTCTTGATATTGGAACCGGATCTGGATGTATTCTTTTATCTATACTAAAAGAGAGATCTAATTTTTATGGAACTGGAATAGATATTTCTAAAAAAAGTATAAATGTAAGCAAATTTAACGCAAAACAACTGAACTTAACTAATCGAGTAAAGTTTTTTCACTCAAGTGTTGACAATTTTAATAATGGCAAATATGATATAATTGTTTCAAACCCTCCGTATATTGAACAGTTAAGTTTAAAATATTTGGAAAAAGATGTAGTTAATTTTGAGCCAAAGTTAGCTTTAAGTGGTGGGTTTGATGGTTTTTCAAAAATCAGAAAAGTGATCAATAAGGCAAGTATTCTGATTAAGAAAAATGGTAAATTTATTTTAGAGATGGGTTTTAATCAAAAAAATAAAGTTATAAAAATATTAAAAGAAGAAGGTTTTTACGTTAACAAAGCCATAAAAGATTATGGCAATAATGATCGCTGTGTAATCAGCACTAAAATTTAAATTGAAAAAAATATTATGGTAACATTTAGAAGCAATAACAGTAATAATAATAGAAGACCTCCATTTAGAAGCAATAATAATAGAAGACCTCCATTTAGAAGCAATAATGAAGGGTCAAAATTTTCTAACAATGATAATTTTCAAAGAAAAGTTCCAGGTAGAAATAATCATAATGCTGTTAAGCTTATTGAGAAATACAATGATTTAGCGAGAGAAGCCTTAGCTAATGAAGATAAAATTTTATCTGAAAATTATTTTCAACATGCGGATCACTTTACAAGAGTTCAAAACGAGCAAGAAAGCTTTAGAATGGCCAGAGTAAATTCACCTGCAACTGAAACTATTAAGCCATTGGATTCAGAAAAAAAAGTTGAAGATGTTGTTAAAACTGAAGCTGAAACGGTCAAAAAAGAAGTGACCGAACCTGAGGTTAAAAAAGCTGCAAAAAGTATAGATAAAAAAGTGGTTGAAAAGAAAGTTGCCGCTATTTAATTATTATCCAATAATTAATTCTGATTTTAAAACATCTAGTTTAATTTTTTCTACCTCGAATATTTCTCTTTCTTTTCCTTTAAGAGTCTTGCCAGAAGGCAACTTTAATTTTTGAGAGTTAACTTTTTTTCCATTTACAACTACTTCATAATGTAGATGCGGACCTGTAGATTTTCCAGTCGACCCGACATAACCAATTATCTGACCCTGCTTTACTCTTATTCCCTCTTTTATTCCTTTAGCAAAATTTTTCATATGGGCATAAATAGTCTCATAAGTTGAATTGTGTTTTATTTTAATACAGTTTCCACCACCACCACACCATCTTGCTCTTGTTATTAGTCCACTTCCAGATGCCATAATAGGAGTACCCATCGGGGCTGCAAAGTCAGTTCCTCTATGCATTTTATTAAAATTATCTATAGGATGTTTTCTCATTCCAAAAGCAGAAGAAAGTCTTGCACCATTGATAGGAGTTTTCATCAATGCTTTTTCAACACTCTTACCATTTTCATTGTAGTGTCCTTCACTTCCTTTTTTCTCAAAATAATATAACATATTGTTTTTTCCACTTAATTTTAAATCTGCAAAAATTATATTACCTGTTTCAAATACTTTGCCATCATCATCTTCAAACACTTCATACATGATCTGAAAATTATCATTTTTTC
>CAJQTI010000002.1 GCA_905618915.1 uncultured Candidatus Pelagibacter sp.
GATCTTTATTACTAAAGTCTCTACTCGCACCAAAAAGTTCAAGTTTAATTTTCATTTTTTAATTTTAGATGAAAATTTTAAATCTTCATTATTAAAATTATCTTTATTTTGATCAATAAAATGATCCATAATTTCTAACTTCTCATTTTCAAATTCTGTAACCTTTCTAGCTTCTAGGTTAATGTATAAGGAAAGCCACTCTATAGAGGCTGAAATTTTTTTTGTTTTTTTTTCAATCATTTCAAGTTTTAAATGTAGTCTTTTTTTATCATGATCAAAAAAGGTAAGCATGATATCCACTTCATCTTCTTGTTTTATTTCACTAATATATTTAGTATTGGTTTCAACTACCATTGTGCTCCTCTTTTCAATTTTAGCTGAGTCGGCACCCATTTTAAATTTTTCAAGCATTACCTCAAGAGCTTGATCAAATATTAAAATATAATAAGCCATATTGAGATGATTATTATAATCAACCCATTCTTTAATTACCTTTTGTGATTTTAAAAAAACAGACACAATAAACTAAAAGATATCTTTTAAAAATTCTGGTAAGCCATCAGGATTAGTCCATAAACCGCTTTTTCCACCTTCTTTAATCAGTAGCCTAACATTATCAATTCTCAGATGTGGATTTACAATTTTACTTAGATCGTAAATAGTTATTAGTGCTGTATTAACACCCATAATAGCTTCCATTTCTACACCAGTTTTTGCAACAGCAGAGACAACACAAAAAACTTCTAATGAAGCGTCCTCATCATGCATGATAATTTTAGTTGCCGTATGATCTATTGGAAGTGGGTGACATAGTGGAATCAATTCACTTGTTTTTTTAACACCTAAGACTGCTGATACCTCAGCTAAAGTGATAGGATCACCTTTAGGCATTTCTTTATTTTTAATTAGGTTAAAAACTTCTTTTCCTACAAAAATTTTACCAGAAGCCAATGCTCTTCTAAATGTTTCTTTTTTTGACGAAACATCAATCATGTTAAATGAGTTTTTTTTAAAAATTTCCTTAGCCCAATCTTTTAATTTTTCTTCATTTATCACCTTTAAGTTTTCCACTTATCCTCCAGTAGTTGATAAATTTGGAGTAATTCCAGTATCTCCAAGCTCTAAATAATGTGACTCTTTTTTAAGGTGTAATTGTTTAATTATTAGATTTACAAGTTCATCTTTTTGAGCATCGTCTTGCAATAAATGCCTAATACTAATTCCAGTATTACCAAATAAACATAATCTTAAATCACCTCTAGAGGTAACTCTCAATCTGTTACATGTTTGACAAAAATCTTTAGTGTAGGGAGCGATTAATCCAAATTTCCCCTTAAATTCCGGATGTATAAAATTTAATGAAGGACCTGCATCTTTCCCATATGTTTGAGGGATCCAGTTATTTTTTTCTAAAAAATCTTTGAATATTTTAGAGGAAACATGATTTTTCTTAAAATACTCCAAATTATCACCTGTTTGCATTAACTCTATAAATCTAAAATCAATATTGTTATCTTTTATGAAATTTCCAAATTTTTTAAACTCATCATAGGTGTCATTAATACCCTTAAGTAAAACAGCATTAATTTTTATATTTTTGAAATTTAATTTTTGTAAAGTCCTTATGCCTTCTAAAATTTCATCAAGCCTATCATGACCTGTTAGTTTTTTAAAAGTTTCTCTATTTAAACTGTCTATACTAATATTTATTCCATCTAAACCAGCCTCACATAATTGCTCTGCAATTTTGTTCAAACGATAACCGTTAGTCGTCATTGTTACTTTGGGAATATTTGAATTTTGCTTCATATCTTTAAGGATATCAAAAAAGTCTTTTCTAACCGTTGGTTCTCCACCAGTTAATCTAATTTTACAAACACCTAATTCAGATAACGCTTTTGTTAATCTGGATATTTCTTGGGCAGACATAAAGCTTCTCTTATCTCCAGGTGTTTTTTTATAACCTTGTGGCAAACAATAGGTACAACTGTAATTACATACATCCGTAATTGATAATCTTATGTAGGGGAATTTTCTTCCAAAAGTATCACTTAATGTTTCCATCTTATTTTTATTACATTATATTATAATAATAATATATGAGCAAAATTATTACCAAGGCAAAAGTCGATCTATTTAAAAAAGATGGTGCAGTCTTGATTAAAGACAAATTTGATAACGCATGGATTGAAAAGTTAAAAAAAGGAATTAAAAAAGGCAAAGAAAGTCCTAGTCCAAGATTTGTAAATCACACAAAAGATCAAAAACTACCTGGATATTATGAGGATTTTTGGACCTGGGATTTACATGAAGAATTCAAAGATTTTGTATTTAATTCACCAACTGCCAAAATTGGAGCGGAACTTTTGGAAGCACGAAAGATTAATTTAGTGATGGATAATTGGTTTTTCAGGGAAGAAGGGTCGAAGTCATCACCACCTTTTCATCATGATATTTCATATTTTGATTTTGAAGGATCTATGTGTGTTTTATGGATACCACTTGAATCAGTTAAAAAAGAAGATGGTATAGCTTGGGTTAAAGGTTCACATTTATGGGATAAGCTATTTTTAAGAACAAGATTTAATGATGGCTATGAAGTTGATGGCAAGGTTGGAGTTGTTAATGGAAAAAAATATGAATTAACTCCCAATATATTAGAAAATAAAGATGATTATGAATTTTTACAATGGGATCTAGAAGTTGGTGACTGTATTTATTTTGATATTAGAACACTACACGGAGGATTAAATACTGTTACACCTAAAAAAGATGTTCATCGATACACATTAAGAATGGCAAAAGAAAACTCTAAAATTATTTATAGGGGAAATTGGGCTAGAGAAGAAAGAGCTATTATGGAAGATAATGGTTATAAAAATGGTGATGATTTATCTGGAAAAATGTTTCCAACTTTATTTGAAACTAGTTAACTTCCAGTTTTTTAACTGGAAGTTAACATAATAATTAACCAGCAGGTTTGTAGCCAGCCATAGCTTTAGCGGCAAGCTCAGCTGTTTTATTCATATCCATCTCCTCAAGAATAACCATATTTTCTACTGTCCCACTAGCTTCCACAGCTAATTTTATACCAGCAAAATTTTCATAAGGCATATCTCCTGAAGTGATAGCAACAAAATCATAAGGACCTCTCGTAATATAAAAAGATTCAAACGTTCCACCAACTGCTTCAGTTAATGCTTTTACAGCAGTTGATCTATCTTGCTTAGGGTCTTTCATAAAACCTTGGAAGGCCTTTGCTGTATAATTGCCCATTACAATATATTTTTTCATAAACCTCTCCTTTATTATTTTGGAATATTAAAACATAATTTTTTAGATCTTTGAAATTAATTTTTAAAAAAAAATCTTTATTTAATTAGGAATTGAGACGATCCATTTCTTTAAGTTCAACTTCTAGTTTAACAAGTTCTTTCCCATCAGCCATCATGCTTAATAATTCTTCTCTACTAATATCTTTCTTTTGAAAAGTTCATAAGCTTTTACCTCTGTTTAAAACTGCAAAACTATTTCCAACAGGATAAGCATGGTGAACGTTATGAGTAATTAAAATCACAGCTAATCCGTTAGCAGCAGCTTCAACTATATATTTTAAAACCATAGATGCTTGATGAACACCTAAGGCAGACGTAGGTTCATCTAATACTAATACTTTTGCTCCAAAGTAAATTGCTCTTGATATTGCCAAACATTGTCTTTCTCCTCCAGACATAGTTCCAACAGCCTGAGTAGGATCTCTTACATCAATTCCTATTTGTCCCATTCTTTCTGCTGCAATTTTGTTAGCTTTTTCAATATCAAATGTTTTAAATGGGTGTAATCCTTTTTGGGGCTCTCTTCCCATAAAAAAATTTCTAGTTGCAAATATCCGAAATAGAAAGTCGTATGTATGGAAATCTTCTACCAAAGCTATCCTTAAGAATATTCATATACAATTTAAATTATCCTGATGTAAAAACTCTTTCAGACTCAGGGTCATTAGTAGAAAATGGTAGTTTTGATATTTCATCCCAAAATTCACCAGAAATTTCAGCATTAGCCCAAACCAAATTTTTTTCTATGCTTTCAACACTAGTTACACCACATATCGTTGAGGTAATTCTATTATCTCTTAAAGAAAACTGAAGTGCAGCTGCTCCTAATTCCACATTATGTTTTTTGCAAACTTTTTCAAACTCACGAGCAGGGGCTAATTTCTCTTCCGTAGCATCCTGATAGGTCACTTTTTTAAAATTATCAGGACCTTTTGCTAAAACTCCTCCTGCGTATGGAGCAGCATTAAAAATTGCTATATTTTTACTAGAAGCATAATCATACATTTCATTAGCCTCTCTATTTATTAGGGTATATCTGTTATGATTAATTATCACGTCAAAATCCCAATCTTTTAGCAAAGGAAACATAATATCTACTTTACCCATTGCAACACCTGCTGCTTTAGCAAGACCTTCATTTTTAATTTTAAATAACTCATCCATTGCTCCACCTTTTTTTGTAATATCAGTAATGTCTTTTGCATATTCTGGATCATGTAAAAATAAAATATCAACAGAGTCTACATTTAACGTTTTTAAACTTTCTTCTAACGATTCTCTAACTCTATTTTTATCAAGAACTAAGGTGTCCATATTTCTGTCTAGTTTTGTAGATAAAAGAAAACCATTAGGCCATCCTCCATTTTCCTTAATTGCTTTTCCAATTCTTTTTTCACTTTCACCCATTGCGTAATTTCTTGACGTATCAAGCATATTAACAGGCCCTTGAAAAAATCTATTTAGAGTTTTTTGAGCTCTATCTTCAGACACTTCATAACCATATGTGTCTGGCATACTTCCCAACGAAGATGTACCAAAACTTAATTCTGTAACTTCTAAGCCTGTGTCTTTTATTTTATTTTTTTTCATAATTTAAATTTTTAGTTTGTAAAATTTTATTGCATTCTCATAAAATATATTTTGTTTTTGATCTAAACTCAAATTATTAGTTAAATTTTGTGCAGTGTTAAACCAACCAATATAGTCTGTTCTTAAATTACATACTGGCCAATCAGACCCCCATAATATCTTTTTATCCGTAAATATTCTTAAAATTTCATTTATATA
Organism: uncultured Candidatus Pelagibacter sp.; assembly: GCA_905618915.1. GTDB lineage: Bacteria > Pseudomonadota > Alphaproteobacteria > Pelagibacterales > Pelagibacteraceae > Pelagibacter. The sequence continues at coordinate 5,124 of CAJQTI010000002.1, forward strand.
AGGTTTTAAATCATCTTCAGTCCAATTTTTAGAAGCCTCAGTAACCATTCCAGAAAACTTACAATAAACATTATCTAAATTAGAAAATTTACTCATTACATTCTTCCAATGATCAAATTCTTTTTGATCATTATTGCAAATTTTTGGTTTCATTAAATGATCAATTACAAATCTTAAAGATGGATACTTAGATGCAATAATATAAAAATTATCTAAATGAATTGGAAAGCCAAGTGCATCAAAACTCAAATCAAGATCTATAATATTTTTAAAAAAAATATCAAAATCTTTGTTTAAAACCCAATTTTCATCAGGGATGTCTTGTATCATAGGTCTCACACCTACAAATTTTGGATTTTTAGCAAAAGTCTTTAACTGTTTTAATTGGTTTGGATCTTCAAAGTTTACCCATCCCACAACTCCAGAAACTAAATCTGAATTTTCAGCGATATTAAGCATATATTCTGTTTCAGCATTAGTTGCAGCTGCTTGTACTAAAACTGTTTTGCATAAATCAATTGATCTTGAATCTTTAGCAAGATCTTCCAAATCATATTTTCTATTTAAAATTTTATTATCTTGAGGCATCCATGAGTAATCTCCTCTAGATGGATCCCAAAAATGGTGATGTGCATCAATTATTTCCATTTAACTAACTATATAAAGAATTATAGTTATTCACCTAAGATACTATCATCCAAGATTTTAGTATCATAAGCTGAATAGGAGTGCCATCCAGCAACTGTTTGATCAAAATCAACAATACTTCCAGTCATAATACCGGATTCATCTGAACATAAAAAAGCTAATATTTTTGCAACATCTAGAGGTTTATTAAGTCTTTTAAATGGAACTTTTGCCTCTGCTTCTTTAAGCCAATTGTCATCAGCATCATGAAATTTTTTTTGTATAGTTGTTTCTGCTGGAGTATCAGTCCAACCTAAGTTTACGCCATTAACTCTAATTTGGTGTCCTGAAACTGAATTAGCAACGTTCTTGATCATTATTCCTAAAGCTGCTTTTGAAGCGCTATAAGCAGTTAAAAAAGGCATACCGCTATAAGCTGCCATTGATAAAATATGTGCTATAGTTCCTTTTTTTTTATCTCTTATCATTATTTTTATAACATCTTGCATCATAAAAAGGGGAGCTTTTACATTTACATTAAAATTTTTATCATAATTTTCTTCTGTTGTGCTTAAGATCGTTCCTCTCTCGGTAAAAGCAGCAACATTAATAAAAGAATCTACGGTATTAAATTTTTTGTCAGTCTCAGAAACTATTTTTTTACAGTCGGTAAGTTTCTCTAAATCTGCTTGAACGTATAAGCATTCTGTACCAATGCTTTCTATTTCAGATTTTACTTTATTTCCTTTATCTCTATTTCTTCCACAAATAGTTATTCCCTTAGCACCTCTGCTTGCTAGTAATTTTGCAGTCTCAGCTCCGCTTCCTTGAGTACTTCCTGTTACAATTATTATCTTATCTTTAAATTGGTTAGATTGATTAGATATATATTTATTAGACATATTAGAATTTTATATCTACTACTTTACCACTTTCAAACGACTGATATGCTGCATTAGCTATTATCAAAGCATTTCTGCCATCTTCAAATCCAACTAATGGTTTTGTTTTATCTTCAACACATTTTACAAATTCATTGAATTGATCTCTGTAAGCTTGCTCATATCTTTCAATAAAAAAGAAATGTATAGGCTCTTTTTCATTTGTAGATGTACTTGTGTATCTTTCTAGAGAAGTAGGAGTTTGATTATTAGAGATTACCATTCCTTTACTACCAAATACTTCAACTCTTTGATCATAACCATACACAGCTCTTCTAGAATTATTTATATGAATTAAAACTCCATTTTTTGACTTTAAAATAAACATAGCAGTATCCAGATCTTTTTCCTGTTGCGCATTTTTATCAAATAAAGCACCTCCAAATGCAGATATTTGAACTACAGGATCATCCCCCAATATAAATCTAGTTAAATCAAAATCATGGATAGTAGTATCTCTAAAAAATCCTCCTGCAGCTTTTAAATAATCAATTCCTGGAGGCTCAGGATCTCTACTTGTAATAACAACCATTTCCAATTCACCAATTTCTTTTTTTACTTTTGCCTGTTGCGCTTTTGCATGACTGGCATCAAATCTTCTATTAAAACCAATTTGAATAGGAACGTTTGATCCCTTAATATTTTCCATACATTCGTTTACTTTTTTGATATCTAAATCAATTGGCTTTTCACAAAAAATTGCTTTTCCAGCTTTCGCTGCCATTGTAATAAATTGAGTGTGAGTTGGAGTAGCAGAAGCTATAAGAACTGCATCTATACTGTCAGCGTTGATAGCTTCTTCTGGAGAAGATGCTATTGAGCAACCTGTTGATTTTGCTACTTCTTCAGCAAACTGAGAATTAACATCATATACATATTTTAATTTTGCTTTTGGATGTAATGCTATAAATTTAGCATGCATTTTTCCAATCCGTCCTGCTCCCATTAAAGTAAAATTAATCATAAGAATTTACACCAGAATTAAAGATTAAAATCAAGAATTTTTTTCATGATGAATTAAATATAAATTATAAAAATAATTTTCTTGATACACAAAAGATCATAATTTAGAAATACATTTAATTTTTTAATAATTTTATATGTCAATTAAATTAGGAATAGCACCAATAGCATGGAGTAACGATGATATGCCTGAATTGGGAGGCGATACTTCTTTAGAACAATGTTTGTCTGAAGCTAGTCAGGCAGGGTTTATTGGAATTGAGTCTGGTGGTAAATTTCCAAAAAAATCAGAAGAATTAATTCCTAAACTTAATGAATTTAACCTAAATCTTTGCTCAGGTTGGTATGGAGCCAATTTAAGAACAAATAGTGTTAATGAAGAAAAAAATCTAATTCAAGAACAGTTAAAACTTTTTAAAGATTGTAATTCACCTTGCATGGTTTTTGCTGAAGTTTCTGGTTCAATCCAAGGAGATCCAAATCGAAAATTATCTACAAGACCACAAATGGATCTTGAAGAGTCTAAAAAATACTATGAAAAAATTTCAGAAATGGGAAAATATCTTGAAGATGAGGGGATGCCACTTGCTTACCATCATCATATGGGCACTGTAATAGAGACTGAAAAGGATACAGTGAGATTGCTTGAAAACACGCATGATAGTGTAAAACTTACATTAGATACTGGTCACATGTTATTTGCTCAAGGAGAATCGTTAAAAATATTAAATGATTTTAGTGAAAGATTAATTCATATGCATTGTAAAGATATTAGAAAAAGTGTTTTAGAAAAATCTTTGAAAGAAGATTTAAGTTTTAGAGGGGCATTTTTAGAGGGTGCATTTACAGTTCCAGGTGATGGGTGTATTGATTACAAGCCTTTGTTCGATGTATTGAAAGAAAAAAATTACTCAGGATGGTTAGTAGTAGAGGCCGAACAAGATCCTTCAAAAGCAAATCCTTTTGAATACGCAAAGATTGGCTATAAATATTTAACAGGAACTCTTAAAAAGAGTAACTTAGAAGTTTTTCAAAACTAATTTTTATATTATAATTTTACAGTTTTAGATTTTTCTAACTTTTCATCAAAAAAATCAATAATATTTTGTATTGTCTCTTTCCCCATTCTAATCATACACTCTTCAGTAAAAGCTGCTGTGTGTGGGCTTAAAAAAACTTTATCATTTTTAAGTAAAGGGTTATTTAATTCAGGTGGCTCTATTTCAAATACATCCAGACCAGCACCAAAAATCAAGTTATCATTTAAAGCCTTATCAAGGTCAATTTCATTAATAATCCCACCACGCGCAGCATTAATTATTATACAATTTTTTTTCATAGTCTTTAATAAATCTAAGTTTATCATATTTTTTGTTTCATCATTTAAAGGTATGTGTAGTGATATAGCGTCTATAGTCTTAACGGCTTCTTTTAAGTCATCAACTTTTTTTCCTCCAAAAGATTCTATTATTTCTGCAGATACAAATGGGTCATAAACAAAAACGTTCATTTCAAAACCCAAACATCTTTTAATTAAACATTGACCTATTCTACCAAATCCAGCAATTAAGATATTTTTACCCCATATTTCAATAGTTTTTGGCAATTTATTTCTGTCATTAAAATTACCTTTTTTAACACAATCATCGTACATACTTTTTCTTTTGGAAATATTAAGAAGCATAAACATTACATGTTCAGCAACCGCTACTGCATTTGCTGTTGCTGTTATAGCTACTGTAATGTCATTTTTTTTACATGCGTCTAAATCAATATTGTCATATCCAACTCCATGTCTTGAAATGATCTTTAGTTTTTTTCCAAGATTTATAATTTCACTAGATAATTTTGCAGTTCTTAAAGAAGCCCCATCACAATCTGCAATTTTTTCTTTTAAAGATGGGTCATTAATGTCTTCAATTATTTCAAATTCATAATCAGGGTGATCTGTTAATAATTTAGGACCAGCTTCATTTATATTTTGGATAATTAAAATTTTTTTCATAAAAAATATATACTTTGATTATTAAGAAAACTAAATAAGATTAATTAAATCTTTTTTGGTTCCTTTGAATGTTGGTATTGTGTATTTAAAGGCATATTTTCTTGGAATACATTTCTTTTTAGCTTTTTCCCATAAGCCTAGCCATTGTTTATAGTTGATAATTTTTAGGTTTTTTTTACTTTTACTTCTTACATAAAAGCTAGGCAAAGGTTCTCTACCTGAGGGCTGACCAGCTTTATTATATCTTAAGTCTGCACTAATTCTAAAATTATTAGATTTATTTGGTAGTGAGCAATGAACAGAATGCTTGTGTAGTAATATAATGTCTCCAATATTTGCTTCTAATGCCACTGCTTTATGTTTGTCTATTATTTCACTATTTTTGATTTGAACTTCACCATTAGAGTTTGATATGTGATTTAATAGTCCTAATTTGTTGAGTTTACTTACTGTAATCATGCAACCATTTTTAATAGTTGTTTTGGTAAAAGGAATCCAGACCGTAACCATATTCGTTAATCTTTGACCTTTTTTAGATAGCACTGCAGCATCTTGGTGCCAGGGTGTTCTACCACTTAAACCATTAAAGATAGATTTTTTTTGTAATTTTTTTTCAGGTTGCTTAATACGAGTATTTTGAACTGGATTAGATAAAACCTCAGGGCCTAAAATTTTTTCAACAACATTTAAAATCTTTTTATTATTAATCAAATTCCATAAAGAATTAGTTGCAAAATAATCGCTATCTTTTTTTACATGATCTCTTGGTAGCCGGGTATTAAAATACTGATCAAGATCATGTATTTTTAATTTAGATATATAGCTATATTTTTTTTTAAAATCATATTTTAAAACTTTTTGGTGAAGTTTTATTGACACAAATTTTAATATCAATTCGTTCATCACAAGCTCCATATCATTTAATATTGGCTTTAGATCATAATCAAAATTTAAAACATTCTTAATTTTAAGGTAACCATGCTTTTCTAAAAGAGTTTTATAATTTTTATTCATATCTAATATCTATTTAATCAAATAATTGGAGTCATGAAAAGAACTCAGCATCTTTTTGTTATTATCAGAAATTTCTGGGTAATATTTATTGCCCTCAAAGCTCCATATGACTGGTTTATTTAAAGCATAACTTCCATATATAAAATACCTCTTTTCATTTCTAAATTCCTTAAATTTTTTTACACCATGGTAAGAATTAGGAGTTGATTGAAAAAATATAATAGTTCCTTTTTTTGGGGTAAATTCCTTAGTTACATCTAGTTCCTTAATATTTGGAAACCGACTAAAGCTTTTTCTTAAATCTTTGACACCTTTTTTTTTATATAGAGTTAATGAGCCACCATTTTTTTTTGGTATATCGTTTAGATAAATTAAGAAATTAAATAAACGAGTAATATCATCTCTGTGAGGTCTTAGTTGATACCCACTCTTAGAAACTGAGAAATCCATATCTAAATTAACTTTAGGATTTTTATAACTATTACCAAATATTTTTTGTAATTCAGATGAGGTTACTTTACTCTTTGTTGTAAATTTTTTTTCATCAAATATCTCTGGTACAAATACATTAGACCATGAACTTTTCTTAAATTTTTGATCAAATATTTTTTCTATTTTTTTATAAAAAATTTTACTATTAAAATACGTAAAAATTTTTTGTGAAACGTTAGACTTTTTTAAATATATATTAAAATTTTTTGAACCTTTGTTAATCCTACTTCTTCCACCCATAATCGTATCATCAAAGGAATTCATGTCTTTAATCTCTTTAATTAGCTGATCACATAGTTTTTTAGAAAGAGCCTCATCACCAGTTAAGACTGGAAAATTATTTTTTAATTTTTTTAATTTTGTTACTTGAATCATTTATTCAAATAAACATTCCTTCTTTAATTTTGATCATTTTATACATTAAATCGTTTAAAGGTGTTTCAATTCCGTGACCTTTAGCAATTTTTGAAACTGCACCACTAATAAAGTCAATTTCAGATTTTCTCTTATAAAGAATATCAAATGCCATTGATGATTTATTAGTTTGTTTTGAATCAACAATTTTATTAAACATATCCAAACATTCATCTTCAGATACTTCAACACCGTCAGCTAAAGCAATTTTTCTTGTTTCTAAAATAATTTGTTTACCTAAAGCTCTTGAAGTTAGTTGTTCCTTATTATCTATATAAAGCTCAGTATGATTGAGGTCAAAAATCGCAGACAATGGTCCAATAGCTGTTAATGCAAATAATTTCATCCATTTTCTTTTTTTAACATTTTCTGATGCGATTGTTTCCAAACCATAATCCGTAAAAGTTTCTGCAATATCTTTTACTCTTTCGCTCATACCACCTTTATCATATTCTCCAATCCAAGAGGGTAAGCCTGCATGATTTTTAATATGCCCAGGTCCTAAAATATTTGCTGCTTGGGTAGTTGTGCCTCCAAGGACTTTCTCTTTACCAATAATTTCTTGCATAATTGCTTCATGACCAATTCCATTTTGAAAAGACATTAAAACTGTTTTTTCTCCAACAATATTCTTAATGCTATTCAAAGCTGGTGTTAAGGCTGTTGCTTTGCACATTACAATTATAGCGTCAACTTTTTCTAAGTTAGAAGTATCTGTTGTTGCTTTTACTTTTATAAATCTATCACCACCATGACCATCCATCTTTAAGCCATTGTTATTTATTGCATCAACATGTTCTTTCCATACGTCAATTAAAATTACGTCTAAACCTTTTTCAGCCAAAAGGCCTCCAAATAAACATCCCATTGCTCCTGCACCAAGAACTGCTACTTTTAAATCTTTATTAATCATTGATAATTTCTTTCATTGTTATAAATAGGTATAGATATTATATATAATTCTTATAGACATCAAGAATAATATTAAATAAAATTGATTTAAAAAATAGGAATAAATAAATGCAATTAAAAATTGAAAAAGCAGATTTTAAAGAAATTTCTTTAGACAAAATTTCAGAAGCACTCCAGAGTGGATTAAAAAAAAATTATCATCAAGTAGAAGTTTCTGTGCAAGATTGTCCTAATTTAAAGGAGTGGGGATGTCCAGCTGAAGGGATAAGTGGAAATGAAAGAATTATAGATGTAGGTGGAGAGCCCTATATGCATGACCCGAAGCATTTGGGCGCTGAATTTGATTATGAAGAAATTTCAAAAAAAATTGGATCTGAAAAATCTTATGCATTAGGTGCTGGTTCAGGTGCAATGTCATGTCTGGATGGTCATTGTGGAGAACTAGTAATTAATGAAAACTTAATTACCTCTGAATCAAAATCAATCATAGCTAGGGTTGGAACGAACAAAGAGTGTATTGCTGAAAAATATACAGCAAGAAAACATGGTGGGTTAGGAAATGTTTATTATACAGATGGCGTTAAAGGAAAAGTTATAAAAATTAAAATAAAGGGTAGATCTGGAGATCAAGGCTCTCTTCCTCAAGCAATGAGGAAAGCTTTGTCTGATAATTTACCAATTAAGGATAATGAGCATATTGCTTTAGCTGGTATTTTTAGAATTTTAAATGGACAAATTAAATCACACGTGCAGCCTGATTATGCTGATATTAAACATGAATACTATGATGCTAAGCAAATGAAATGCATAAAAGATTTTTTACAATTTTATGAGCCTGTTGGCCCTGAGCTACAAGGTTATAGCGTACTTTGGACAGGAGATCCTACTGGAGGTAATCTTGATTTAAGAGAATCTGGTGAGCACACACATTTTCACTCCTACACTAAAGAAAATGTAGCTGGTCATTATCATTTTGATGTAACTCCTAATGATATTGAATATGAGGGTTATTTTAATATTGCTAAAGAAGTTCATAGAGTTAATAATATCTACAAAGAACTTAGAGATAAAAATTAGATGACACAAAAGATTAAAAAAAAATCTTCCACATTTACTTATAAAAACAGCCCTTACACAAAAGAAATTCAAAAAAGAATAAATATAGCAGAAATTTCATTGGGAGACTTTGCTGGAAGAATGTCAAATGATTTACTTAAATGGTTTTCTTTAACTGCACAGCATTGGATTATGTTGCATATGGTTATGCTTGCTTATTACAAGAATGAAACAATAACTAAAAATCAACTTTTAAAATTTATCGAAAAATCTTATCTAACATCAAATGTTTATATCGATACAGCCATTAAAAGAGGATATTTTAGGATTATTAGAAACCAAGAAGACAAAAGATCAATATTTATTTTACCATCAGTCGTAACAATAAAAACATTTGAAGAATTTGTTGATAGAAGAGAGTTTTTATATAAAAAAGTTTAAAGATCTTACTTAATAAGCTTTAGATTCTTCTTTTTTAGAAAAACCTTTCATTTTATCAACTATAGCTTTTGAACCAGCAGCCAATGCTCTTTGGTCAGCACCTATAGTCACAAAATTAAAACCTTTATCAATCATTTTTTGTGCATACTCAGGCGTACCATTATGAATACCAGCAAAAATATTATTTTTCTTTGCATGTTCTAATATTCTTAAAATTTCAGAATAAGCTTTTGTATCTTCTGGTCTATCAAAACCTGGCTCTTCACCAATAGCTAAACTTAAATCAGCTGGACCAACATAAATTCCATCAAGCCCAGGTGTTGACATTATTTCATCAAGTTTTTCTAAAGATTCTTTTGTTTCAATCATTGCAAGTTTAAGCATTTCATCATTTGAATGTTTTGCATAATCAGATCCACCATATATTAAGCCCCTTACAGGACCAAAACTTCTGTATCCATGAGGTGGGTACATACATGCTTGAACAAATTTTTCCGCCTCTTCTTTATTGCTTACCATTGGACATATTATTCCATAACAGCCAGCATCTAAAATTTTCATTATTTGTCCTGGTTCATTCCAATTAACTCTTGCAAGTGGTGTTACATCTGTTGTTGATATAGTTTGTAACATTGGTAATGCATTAGTGTAATCAACTAACCCATGTTGCATATCAATAGTAAGTGAGTCCCAACCTTGATGTGCCATTACTTCAGCTGAAACTGTACTTGGAATTTGTAACCATCCATTAATTACAGGTTTGCCTGCCTTCATCATTTCTTTAATTTTATTTTTTCTCATAATTATATTTTTAAACCCATGTGAGTATATTTAACATTCAAGTAATCTTTGATTGCACCAGATCCACCTTCACGTCCATAACCAGTTTGTTTTATGCCACCAAAGGGAGCTTCAGCAAGTGCGACCACACCAGTATTAACTGCAACACACCCTGACTCTAAAAGATCAGATCCTCTATGAGCTTGATCCATTGAGTTTGTATATAAATAACTACACAAACCTAGGTCATTATCATTTGCTCTCTTAATAACTTCATCAAAAGATTTAAATGTTAAAATTGGTACAAGCGGACCAAAAGGTTCCTCCTTCATAATTGTGAAATTATCTTTAACATCATCAAAAACTGTTGGTTCATAATAATATCCTTTATTAAAACCAGAGGGTCTTTTTCCACCCATTAAAACTTTAGCGCCTTCATTTTTAGTGGTCTCAACTAATTTTTCTATTTCCTCTAATCTTTTAGCTGTGGATAGTGGCCCCAATTCAACACCTTCATCCATTCCATTACCAATTTTAAGTTTTTTTGCTCTATCCATAAAAGCGCTAACAAATTCATCTTTTCTATTTTCTTGAATATAAAATCTATTAGGTGAAATACAAACTTGACCGTTGTTTCTAAATTTACCAGTTATAGCTATGTCAGCAACTTTGTTCATGTCCACATCCTCACATACTATAAAGGGAGAGTGCCCACTTAACTCCATTGTAACTCTTTGAACTTTATCAGCTGCTTTTTTTAAAATTATTTTACCAACTCTTGTTGAGCCTGTAATTGAAACTTTTTTAACTATATCAGATTCTAATAATTCATTTGAAATTTCTGCTGGATCACCAGATAAAAGATTTACAACCCCATCAGGAACACCAGCTTCTTTACAAATATTTACCAATTCCATTACAGCACCAGGTGTAATTGTATCTGGTTTACAAATAACAGAACAACCTGCTGCTAAAGCAGTTGAAATTTTTCTTGATGCTAAAACGATTGGAAAATTCCAAGGTATCAAAGCAGCTACCACACCTACTGGCTGATAGTAAACATGCACTCTAGTATCTGGAAATCTACTTTGTTGTGTTTGTCCATAAATTCTTTTTGTCTCTTCAGCGTTCCATTCAAAAATATCAGCTCCACCACCAACTTCTCCAACACCTTCTGCAAGTGGTTTTCCAACTTCAAGGGTTAACCATTTAGCAAGAACGTCTTTTCTTTCTCTCATTAAGTCTGCAATTTTTCTAAGCACATAAGACCTTTGCCAAGGTGCAGTATTTTTCCAAACTTCCAAACCTTTTTCTGCAGATTTTAATGCTTTTTGTACATCTACTGAAGATGCTTTTGAGGCTTTTCCAATTACCTCTTCAGTAGCTGGGTTAATAACATCGTAAGTTTCTTTTTTTTCTGCTTGTTGCCATTTTCCGTCAATGAACTGTCCAAATTTGCTATACATAAATATTTATTTTTAAGTTTACTTAATGTGGTTTTTTAAATTATAAATATAAATATATATACTAATTATACTTATTAAAAGACTAAATTTATAAATGAAAAAAATTAAACTTACTTGTGCTCATGCAGTGGTTAAATACTTAATTGCTCAAAAAATATTAATTGATGGTAAAAAAGAACCTTTGTTCCCAGGTGTATTTGGAATTTTTGGTCATGGAAATGTAGCCTGCTTAGGTCAAGCCTTAGAAGAAAATCAAAAAGAACTACCAACATATAGAGGCCATCATGAACAAAACATGGCTTTAACAGGCATAGGTTATGCTAGAGCAAAAAGAAGACAACAAATTTTTATAGCAACAGCATCGGTCGGACCAGGAGCAACAAATATGGTTACAGCTGCAGCCGTTGCAATGAGCAACCGATTGCCAATTTTATTTTTACCAGGCGATACTTTCGCAAATAGAATGCCTGATCCAGTTTTACAACAAGTAGAAAATTTTAATAATCCGGGAATTACTGCAAATGATGCATTTAAACCTGTAACTAGATATTTTGATAGAATTACAAGACCAGAGCAAATAATTCAATCCTTTCCAGCTGCAGTACAAACCATGTTGGATCCAGCAGATTGTGGACCAGCTTGCATATCTTTAAGCCAGGATATTCAAGGACAAACTTTTGATTATCCAGAAGATTTTTTTAAAGAAAAAATTCATGCTATTAGAAGACCTAGACCTGATGAATTTCAAATTAAAGAAGCAGCAGAAAAAATTAAGGCATCAAAAAATCCAATAATTATTTCTGGTGGTGGAGTTTTTTATTCTAATGCAATGGAAGAGCTAAGTAAGTTTGCTATTAAACATAATATTCCAGTTACTCAAACTGTAATGGGATATTCTACAATGAAGAGAGATCATTCACACTATGCTGGACAAATAGGTGCACTAGGTGGAAAAAATACGAATTCACTTGCAAAACAAACGGATCTTGCAATTGCAGTTGGAACTAAACTTGCAGATTTTACAACAGGCTCGTGGACTAACTTTGAAAATGAAAACTTTAAACTTGTTTCAATTAATGTCTCAAGATTTGATGCAAATAAACATTTGGCTCAAGCAGTTGTAGGAGATGCCAGAGCTTCTTTAAATGAATTATCAGCTGCTCTAGGAGATTGGAAAGCACCAGACGAGTGGAATAATAAATCTCAAATAGAATTAAAAGCTTGGAATGAACATGTGGATAAAGAAAGTGCACCGACAAATCAGGAAGTACCTAGTTATGTTCAAGTTGTTGGTGCTGTCTATAGAAATTCTGATCCTTCAGATATTGCGGTTACTGCAGCCGGGGGATTAGTTGGAGAAGTTATCCAAGTTTGGAGACCAAGAGAATTAAATACACACGAAACAGAATGGGGTTTTAGCTGTATGAGCTATGAAATATCTGGTGCACTAGGAATTAAAATGGCCAACCCAGATAAAGAAGTAATTTCATTTATTGGAGACGGTTCATATTTATTAAATAATTCTGATATTTATTCTTCAGTAATCACCAAGAATAAACTTATAATAATTGTTTGTGATAATGGTGGTTTTGCAGTGATTAATAGACTTCAATTATTCAAAGGTGGAAAAGAGTTTAATAATTTACTTAAAAGTTCAAAAACACCAGGCCTTGTTGGTGTTGATTTTGCCAAACATGCTGCAAGTATGGGGGCTAAATCAGAAGAGGTGAGTTCAATCTCAGATTTAGAAGAAGCTTTTAAAAGAGCAAAAAAATCAGATGTGACTTATGTAATTTCAATTAAAACACATGCTTACCAATGGCTAGAAGGTTCAGCTTTTTGGGATAGTCCAACATTAGAAATTCCAACCACAGAAGAGAATAAAGAAGCTTTAAAACTTCATAAAGAAGGAAAGAATAAGCAAAGACAAGGCGTATAATTCTCTATGAATAAAATATTTAAAGTCGGCTTAATTGGCTGTGGACATATTTCAGAAACTTATTTTAGAGCTGAAAAATACTTTAATAATATCAAAATTATTAAATGTGCAGATATTAACCATAATAATGCATTAAAATGCGCCAAAAACTTTAAGATTGAGGCATTAACAGTAAAAGAGTTATTAAAAGATAGTGAGATAGAAATTATTCTTAATCTAACAATTCCAAAAGCACACTATCAAGTAGCAAAGCAAGCCTTAATTAATGGAAAACATGTTTATTCAGAAAAACCACTAGCGATCAATTTTGAAGATGGAAAAAATCTTTTAAAATTAGCAAAAAAGAAAAAACTTTATATTGGTAATGCACCAGATACATTTTTAGGTGGTGGTATTCAGAAATCAAAGGAATTAGTGGATAAAAAAATTATTGGTAAGATTAATTTTGGCAATGCAATCTTTGCTTTTCCTGGAGTTCAATCATATCATCCTAATCCTGAACCATGGTTTGCAAAAAAAGAAGGTGGTCCAGTAATTGATATGGGTCCTTATTATCTAACAGCTTTAGTAAATTTACTGGGACCAGCAAAAAAGGTAACAGGCAGTGTTGTTAATGGAATTAAAAGACGAACTATTGGTATAGGACCAAGAAAAAATAAAACATTTAAAGTTGAGTGTCCTACTACATATTTATCTACAATCACTTTTGAGAACGGAAGTGTTATTAGGTTAACTCTTTCCTTTGATGTTATTGCTCATCAAAGAAATCATATAGAACTATATGGTGATAAAGGTTCAATGATTGTTCCAGATCCAAATATGTTTGGCGGTTCTGTTTATGTCTGTAAAAATTTAGGAGATCCTTGGAAGGAATATAAAACTAACAAGATGCCTTTAGGAAAAATTAATATTAGATCACAAAGTTCTAGAGCAAACGAGTCTGCAACAAACTCTAATTACAGAGGAGCTGGTTTAGCGGAAATGGCTTATTCAATAGAAAATAAAAAAATTAATAAATGTAACGGTGAACTTTCATTACATGTTTTAGATATTATCCAATCAACAATGAAAGCTTGTACATCAGGCAAACTACAATCAATCAAAACAACTTGCACAAAGCCCCAACCTTTTTCTTTGAAAGAAGTAAAAAAAATAATAAAGTAATTGTTTAAATAACAATTTATGGCAAAATTAATCGTTATATCCGATCCTTACCCAAGAACACTTGATCTTATTTTTACAAAAAAAAAACTTAAAGAGTTAAAATCTAAATATGAAATAATAACTCCTCCAAAAATTAATAAAAAAAAATTTTATGAAACTAATATTCATAAGGCTACATTTATAATGGGTCAGCCTGATTTAGATAGTTTACTTTTATCAAAAGCAAAAAAACTTAAAGCAGTAATTAATGTAGAAAGTAATTTTATGGATAATATTGATTATGAATATTGTTTTCAAAAGGGCATACATGTAATTGCCACCTCTCCTGTATTTTCTAAACCAGTTGCCGAGTTGGCATTAGGTTTAACATTGTCATTGTTAAGAGATATTCATAATGCTCAGATAGACTTTCTCAGTGGAAAAGAAAAATATGGATTAGAAGGTAATTTAAAATCTTCTCTTTTAAGTGGAAAAAAAATAGGGCTTTTGGGTTTTGGAGATTTGGCTAAATCTTTAACTCCATTATTGTTGCCTTTTTCCAAGGATATTAATGTTTATGACCCATGGGTGCCTAGCAAGATTATTGAAGATAGTGGTTTTAAGCCCATTACTTTAGACAACATGTTTAAAAATTGTGATGTGATTTATGTACTTGCCGCTATTACAAAAAATAATCAGGCCTTAATTGACAAAAAACTTCTTAAAAAATTAAAGGCTCAATCATTATTCATTCTTATGAGTAGAGCAGCTGTTGTAAATTTTAAAGACTTAATAAGCCGTGCTAAAAAGGGTGATATTTATATAGCTTCAGATGTTTTTCCAGAAGAGCCTGTGAAAAAAAATGATCCAATAAGAAATGTGAAAAATATTTTATTTTCTGCACATCGTGCAGGTGCGCTCACTAGTGCATTTACTGAAATGGGAGATATAGTTTTGTCTGATATGAGTTTAATTGCAAATAATCTTCCACCCAGACTATGTAAAAGAGCTGAAAGAGAGACTGTTAGGCTTCTAAGGTCAAAACCTGTTGCAATTAATTAATTTTTTTTTTAGATTGCCTGAATGTCCTCAAGAAATAAAATAATTTTAGAAGCCAAAGGTATTAGTAAATACTTTGGAACAATCACGGCATTAGAAAATGTTAATTTAAGCATTAAAGAAGGAGAGTGCTTAGGAGTTGTTGGTGATAATGGTGCTGGAAAATCAACTTTTATGAAAGTTTTGTCCGGTCTGTATAAACCAAGTAAGGGAGCTTTATATTTTAATGGTAACAGGGAAATACTTGATAGTCCAAGAGACTCTCAAAATTTAGGTCTTGAGATGGTTTACCAAGATCTTGCTTTAGCAGGGAATTTGCCGATTGGTGAAAATATTTTTCTTGGTCGTGAACCAACTAAAAAATTTGGTTTTTTAAAACTGCTTGATTATAAAAAAATTAAAGAAATGTCAGAGGCTCATTTAGATAAATTAAAGATTCATGTAAAAAGTGCAGATCAAAAAGTTGAAGAGTTGTCTGGAGGTCAAAGACAAGCAATTGCGATTGCAAGAGCCACAGCGTTTAATTCTAAATTAGTAATTATGGATGAACCTACTGCAGCCTTAGCAATTAAGGAAGTTGGAAAGGTTCTAGATCTTATTAATAGTTTAAAAAAAATGGGTGTAAGTGTAATTATTATTAGCCATAGAATGGATGATATTTTTGCAGTTTGCGATAGGGTAATGGCACTTTTTCAAGGCACTAACTTTGCAGAATCTGAATTATCAAAAACATCACGAGATGAAGTGATTGGTTGGATTATGGGAAAAAAATAAATTATGGATACCAAAGAAACTAAAAAACAAAATCTTTTTTTAAAAGCCATCCCTTATTTTGATAAATATGGAATATTAATTTTACTTTTTTTAATGATAACAGTTCTGCACTTTTTGCAGCCTGATGTATTTCTTTCATGGAGAAACATAACAAACGTTTTTAAACAAATTTCGTGGCAATCGATGCTTGCACTGGGTGTATTTGTAGTAATTGTAACAGCTGGAATTGATTTATCAGTAGGATCTATAATGATGTTATCTCTTATGGTTTTAGCGATAACCTCAAAAGCAGGGGCTGCTTGGTACATTGTTATTACAATTCCTATTTTAATGGGTGCACTTTGTGGAATGGTCAATGGATTGGGCATAACAATTCTCCGCATGCCTCACCCTTTTATTATGACATTGGGAACACTTTATATATTTAGAGGTACCGGTAACCTAATTTCAGGTGGTGTTCCTATTAGTGGATTTACTGAAGAGGTGAGATTACTTGGTAATGGAAGAATTGACTTAACTTGGTTAGGTTTAGAGGAATCTCAGTATCTTCCTGTGAGTGTTGTTTTAATAACAGTTGTTTTTGTCTTGATGTGGGCATTTTTAAATCATACTCGAACTGGAAAGTGGATTTATGCAATTGGTGGAAATCCAAATGCGGCAAGAGCCGCTGGAATAAATGTTAATAAAATTTTAGTAATTGTTTATTCATTATGTGGATTATTAGCTGGGTTTGGTGCATTAATTTTAGCAGGAAGAGCCGATTCGGGTTATCCAAATGCTGGATTAAATGCTGAGTTAGATGCTATTGCAGCATGCATTATTGGAGGTGCTAGTTTCTTTGGTGGAAGAGGAACTGTGCTTGGTGTTTTTGTTGGAGTAATGATTATGGGTATATTAAGAAATGGATTAAATTTAATGGATGTCAGTTCTTTTTGGCAACAAGTATTAATAGGAGCTATCATTGTTTTTGCAGTTTATATTGACGTTTTAAGAAAAGATTTAGGAACTAGAAAATAATAGTACAAATTTAATACACGCAATAGTTGATCTACAATCTGTTGAAATATATTCGCTTATAACTTCAAAAAAAAATTTCTTTAAAATTTAAATTCAAATAAGAGTTGTTTTTTTTTAACAAATATTATTCACTATGTTTTTAAGTTTAATTAAAAAGTAACAAGAGGAATAAATAATGAATAAAATGATAAAAAAAATTAGTGCGTTGCTTGCATCTGCATTTCTTTTACTAAACATAACTGCAGTAAGTTCTTCTGCAGAAAAAACTATTCTGTTTAGTATAAAAGGTCCAGGATCTGGAAACCCTTTTTGGGCTTCTGTTGAAAAAGGAGCTAAAGATGAAGCGAAAAAATTAGGAGTTAAATTAATTCTTATAGCACCACCTCAAGAAGGTGATGTTCAAGCTCAAGTTAATCAACTAGAAGATCAAATTGCAAAAGGTGTTGACGCTATAGCACTTGCACCTTCTGATCCTAACGCTCTAGCACCAATAGTAGATGACGCTATTAAAAGTGGAGTGCCAGTTGTATTTGTTGATACAATGGGAAGCAATAAAGGTGTAACTTTTATTGGAACTAATAATAAAAATGGTGCAGAATTAGCTGCTAAATTTATTTGTGATAAAACTGCAAAAGGTTCTGATGTTGCAATCTTAACTGGTGTTGAGTCTCAATCTACAGCTCTTCTTAGAAGAGATGGTGCGATTAAAGGATTTAAAGACTGTGGTTTAAACCTTGTAGCTACTCAAACTGCTGAATGGGATACTGCAAAAGCAAGATCAGTTACAGAATCTATTCTTGTAAAAAACCCTAACATTAAAGCAATTTTTGGATCTAACGATAATATGGCGTTAGGTGCAATTCAAGCTCTTAAAGATGCTGGAATGAATGATGTTACTGTAGTAGGTTTTGATGCAACTCCTGATGCTGCTAAGAGTATTTTAGCTGGTGAAATGACTGCAACTATTGCTCAGTTTTCATACAACATGGGTGCTTATGGTGTTAAATATGCACTTGCTTTAGCTAATGGTGAAAAAATCGATGCAAATATCGATACTGGAACTCAATTAGTTACTACAAAAAATGCTAACGACTTTAAATAGTCTTTAGATTAAATTTTAAGATCAAAGGGTGGAATTTTTATTCCACCCTTTTTTCTTATGTAATATAATATTCTCATGTTAATAAAAATTGATCCCATTCTAAGCCCAGAACTTTTATTTACACTTCGTACTATGGGTCATGGAGATAAATTAGTTTTAGCAGATGCAAATTTTCCCGCAAACTCTATGAATAAAAATGTCATAAGATTAGATGGTGTAAATATTAAAGATGCAGCAAAAGCAATCCTTTCTGTATTTCCTTTAGATAGTTTTATTGTATCTCAAGGCGGAACTGCAGCCAATAGAATGGAAGTTGATGACAATCCTAATGAATTAACAGAAACTCATAAAGAATTTATTAAAGCAGTTAAAGATGTTTCGGGTGAAAGCTGGAAAGTAGGATCTATTGAAAGGCAATCTTTTTATAATGAAGCAAAAAAATCTTATGCAATTGTTATAACAACAGATGCTAGACCATTTGGATGCTTTATATTAACCAAAGGTGTAATTAAACCAGATGGAAGTGTTTGGGTTCTTGAAAAGTAATGAATTCAATTAGTATTTTTGGTGTATTTGTTGCTGACCTTTGTTTTTTTGGAAATAAAATACCTACTAGAGGTGAGACAGTTTTAGGAAACAACCATTTAGTTGGACCAGGTGGAAAAGGTTCAAACCAAGCAATTGCAGCTGCAAGATTAGACGGCAATGTTAAGTTTATAACTAAAATTGGTAAAGATAGTCATGCTGAAATGGCACTCTCATTATATAAAGAAGCAGGAGTGAATACAGGATCTGTAATACAAGATCCAAGTCTTTCTACTGGTGTTGCGGGAATAATGATTGATGAAAATGGACACAATGCAATTAATATTGTTGCAGGTGCTGCTGGGCATTTACAAAATATAGATATTGATAGAAATTTAGATGTAATAAAAGATTCAAAGATATTTTTAACACAAATGGAGACCCCAGATCAAACTACAATGTATGCTTTAAAAAAAGCCAAAGAAAATAATTGTCTTACAATTTTAAATCCAGCACCAGCAAGAAAAATACAAAAAGAAGATTTTTCATTACTAGATTTTTTCACACCAAATGAGACAGAAGCAGAGTTTTATCTTAATAAAAAAATTGAGACAAAAGAAGATATTCAAAATGCTGCAAAAGAATTTTTAAGTATGGGTGTTAAGAATATTATTATTACCTTAGGTGCAAAAGGAGTTTATTTTGAAAATAAGGAAGAAAATTATTTTATTGATGCGTTAAGTTTGAAAGATGAAGTTATCGATACTACTGGAGCGGGGGATGCGTTTAATGGAGCACTAGCTGTAGCACTTGCCAAAGGCTCTAATTATAAAGATGCAATAATTTTTGCAAATAAAGTGGGTGGTATATCAACTACTAGGTTAGGTGCTGCTAGCTCAATGCCTTTATTAAAAGAAGTAGAAGAATATTAAATGACATATAAAGCAAACCATAAAAGATATAATGAGATGCAATATAGAAATTGTGGCTCTAGTGGTCTTAAACTTCCTTTAATAAGCTTGGGTCTTTGGCACAATTTTGGAGGAAAAACTATCAATCCAGAATCTAAAAAAGTTTTATTTAAAGCATTTGATTTAGGAATTACTCATTTCGACCTGGCAAATAATTATGGACCACCATATGGAAGTGCAGAGACAAATTTTGGTAAAGTAATGAAGAGTGATCTAAAAAAGTATAGAGATGAGCTTATTATTTCTTCAAAAGCTGGGTATGATATGTGGGAAGGTCCATATGGGGAATGGGGATCAAAAAAACATATAATAGCAAGTTGTGATCAAAGTCTAAAAAGAATGAATTTAGATTATGTTGATATCTTTTACTCACATAGATTCGACCCTAATACACCACTTGAAGAAACGGCAGATGCACTCGAAAGTATTTATAGATCTGGAAAAGCTCAGTATATTGGTGTTTCCTCTTATTCTTCAAAAAAAACTAATCAAATGTTTCAAATTTTAAAATCACGAAATATAAAAATTCTAATTCATCAACCGTCATACTCACTAATAAATAGATGGATTGAAAAAGATTTAACTAAAACACTTTTAAAAAAAGGAATTGGTTGCATCGCATTTTCCCCGTTAGCACAAGGAATGCTTTCTGAAAAATATCTAAAAGGAATTCCGAAAATCTCTAGAGCAAATCAAAAAATTACTTCATTAGATAAAAGTTTAATTACAAAAAAAAATATTAAAATGATTAATGAGTTAAACTCAATTGCAAAAAAAAGAGGCCAATCATTATCTCAAATGGCCGTTGCATGGACATTAAACAATAAAGCAGTCACTTCAGCTTTAATTGGTGTGAGAAATTTAAAACAATTAAAAGAAAATGTGGCTAGTTTAAATAATTTAAATTTTACAAAAAGTGAGTTATCCCTAGTTAGTAAAAAGGCTAGGGATGGAAATATTAATTTATGGTTAGCTTCAAGCTCTCATTAACTATTCTATTATATTAAAGTCAGATTTATATTTATCAGTAATAGTTAGACCTAATCCGGGTTTATTATCATCTAAATCTATAAATCCATTTTCAGGTACTGGGTCACCATCAAAAATATAATAAAATAATTCATTGCCAACCTCAACATCGTGAACAGGAAAAAATTCTGACAAAGGACAATTCAAACTTGACATTGTCAAATGATAATTATGCATTTGACCTGCATGAGGGACTACCGGGATTTGATAGGCTTCTGCTAAAGCATTAATTTTATGGGCAGCCGTAATACCACCAACTCTATTAGTATCATATTGAATATAACTTAACGCTTTTAAATCAAGTAACTGTCTAAATCCTAATAAGCTAAACTCATGTTCGCCACCTGAAATTGGAATAGCATTCATGTTATTCAGCTCTGCATAGCCATGGATATCATCAGCTATTACCGGTTCTTCTAACCATCTAGGGTTAAATTTTATTAATCGTGGAATCATTCTTTTGGTATAATCTAAGTTCCAACCCATATAGCAATCCATCATAAGGTCTGTATCTTCACCTATAACTTCACGAAGTGCCTCAACTAATTGAATATTTTTTTTCATTCCTTCAGCACCATCTTTAGGGCCCCAACCAAATCTCATTTTAAACATTGTAAAACCTTGCGACTTGTATAGCTCGGCTTCCTTCTGTAGATCTTTTAACGGTTGGCTATAAAGTTTAGAAGCATAAACAGGTATCTTTTCTTTAGTCCTTCCACCTAATAATTTAAATACTGGTTGTTTTAAAAGTTTTCCTATTAGATCCCAAATTGCAATATCAATAGCTGAAATTGCAATCATACCAATTCCTTTTCTTCCCCAAGCATGGGTTCTTCGATACATCTTTTCCCAGATATAATTGTAATCAAATGGACTTTCACCAATTACTAAGGGTTTTAAATAAGTATCAATTGTTTTTTTAGTAACTTGAGGTGCCAGCGCCGCGTTGCCAATTCCTATAGTTCCATCTTCTGTTTCAATTTCACATACTAGCCACTCATGAAACCTAAAAGATCCCATTGCATCTGATTTTTCATACAATACATCAGAAGCGTTAGTACAAAAATTACCTTGAGGAGGTACAGTTTTACCTTTCCACTGATAGACGGTAGTTTTAATATTTTTAATTTTGCTCATTTGATCTATTTTCTGCCATTGTTAATGCAATTTTGAAAGAATTTAAAGTAGGTTCTAGATTAGCCTTATTTTTTCCAGCTATATCAAAGGCAGTTCCATGAGCAGGAGTTGTAATAGGTACTGGTAATCCACCTTGAACAGTAACACCCCTGTCAAAACCAAACGCTTTTAAGCCTGATTGTAAAGCGTCATGGTACATTCCAACAATGCAGTCGTGATTCTTATTTTTAAAAGCAGTAATAAAAGAAGTATCACAAGGAAGAGGGCCATCAGCATTAATACCCAAGCTTTTAGCTAACTCGATAGCTGGAATAATTTCATCTTTTTCTTCAGTACCAAATTCTGCATGTGGGTTAAGAGCTTGAACAGCAACTCTAGGATTTTTAACACCATTAAGTATCATCGCTTCATTAATTAATTTAATCGGTTTAATAATTTTTTCTTTTTTAATATGTGAAGGAACCTCACTAATAGGTATATGCGAAGTAACTCGAGCAGTCCAAAAATTATCCACAACATTAAATTCACAAAAAAAATTTTTTACTTCTAATTTTTCAGCCATTAAATGAAGTTCGTCAGAGAATTTGTTACCTCCTAGTTTTAAACTTGTTTTATTAAAGGGACCAAAGTTAATTGCATCAATTTTATTTTCTTTTGCTAAATCTAATGCTAAATTTAAAGCTGATAAAACACTTTCACCTGACTCTTTAGAACATTCTGATAATTTATAGTTATGATTTTTACCATTAGAAATATCTAAAAAGAATTTATTTCCATCTTCAAAATTAATTTGTTCAAAATTTTCCACAAATTTTAAATTTTGAGATTTTCCAGAAATTTTATTTCCTTGTTCTAAAATATTTTTTTCACCTATCACAACTATGTTTGCTTTATTAGTAATTTCTTCTGATAGTAATTTAGTGACCAATTCAGGGCCAATCCCTGATGGATCCCCTAATAGTATCGCTATATTAATTTTATTTTTAGTCATTATTTTCTTAAACTTTGTAGCAGACTATGTTTAAATATTTAAATATAAATTAACAATAGAGGAAAATAATGAAAAAAACATTTAAAGCTTTTTTAGTTGCTGCTTTTGTAGTAACTGAATTTTTTGTGATTGCATTACCTTTAGTAACTACATCTGCAAAAGCAGATGGTGCTATCCAAGCAATTACGCATGCTGGTTTTGGTGGTGGTACAGATGTTACTACTAGAATGATGCTTTTAAGAGCTAGAAGAGTTCTTAAACAAGATATGCAGTTAGTTAATAAAAAAGGTGGTGGTGGAGCAGTATCTATGGATTACATGATGTCACTTCCTGCTGATGGTCAACACACTTTAACTTGGACTACTGGTCACGCTGTTTCTATGGCACTAGGTAAAACAAAAGTTAAATTAAGTGATATGCAACCTTTGGCAAGAGGAACTGATGATCCTCAATTATTTGTTGTAAACTGTAAAGCTGACATTAAAGACGCTAAAAAATTTATTAGTGTTCAAAAATCAAAATCACTTAAATATGGAACAACTCATACAGGTGGAATTGACGATGTAAGTGCAATTGCTTTTACAAAAAAAGGTGGATTAAAAGATCCTACAATCGTTGCATACAAAGGTGTTGCACCAATTAAAACAAACTTAATCAAAGGAGATATTGATGTGGGTGTTTTAAATTTAGGTGAAGCATTAACAGAGATTAACGAGGGAACATTGTGTGTTTCTGTAGTTCTTGCAAACGAAAGAATGGCTAAAATTGGGGATTCTCCAACAGCTAAAGAGTTGGGAATACCAGTTTCTTTATCTACTGTTAGAGGATTTGTAACTAAAAAAGGCGCTCCTGCCGCAAGAGTTAAAGAGCTTGAAGCTGGAATGATGAAAGCTATGGGGCATAACTATTACAAAAATTTCTTAACTGAAATTGGTCTTGATGACACTAGTGTAGTTGGTGCTGATGAGTGGGGTAAGCAAATGGAAGAAATGCTTAAAGAAATGACTGCTCAGTTAAAAGCTTTAGGTTACCTTAATTAATTAAAAGCAGTACATTTTTTGATATGAATAATGTACTTAAGAAAAAAAGGGCGAACAAAAGTAGTTTGCCCTTTTTTTTAAAAAGCTCTTTTAAAGTATCTTTTATAATAATATTAATTTCACTAATTTTATTAATAACAACATTTACATTTGATGCAGTACCACCGATTTTAAATAGAGGTATTCAGCCTGCTACATTTCCTAAAGCATTATTAGTCTTAATAATTTTTTTAACATCAGTTGTTTTTTATTTATCAATTAAAACACCTTGGAAAAAAGAAAGTAAATTACCAAAGTCATTTTTTATAACATTAATGGCTTTTATTTTATTTTTAGTCATTGCAAAAACATTAGATTTTTTCTTAGCTATTGCAGTCTTTTCAGCTTTAGTTTCTTATTATTGGGGAGAAAAAAGAATAATTTATCTTTTGATTGTAAGTATATTATTTCCAATAATTGTATTTATATTTTTTGAAACATTTTTAGGCTTAAGATTTCCACCAGGAATAATTACTAATATTTATTATAATTAATATGGAAAATTTATCTTATATGTTAGCTCCTCTATTTAGCTCTAAGCTATTAATAGTTTTATTTTTTGGGACTTTGTTTGGATTAATTTTAGGAGTATTACCTGGGTTGGGTCCGACAACTGGCGGTGCATTAATTTTACCTTTTACAATGACACTTGATCCACTTTCAGCAATCGTACTTCTGACAGCAATTTATTGTGCAGGAACATATGGTGGAGCAATTACTGCAATATTAATTAATACACCAGGAACACCTGCCGCCGCCGCCACATGTCTTGATGGATATCCATTGGCACAAAAAGGAGAAGCAGGAAGGGCATTAGGTATGGCAACCGTTTCTAGTACAATTGGAGGAATTTTTAGTGTTATTATTCTTGTCTTCTTTGCACCTTTACTAGCAAAACTTGCTTATGAATTTGGTCAACCAGAATATTTTGCTCTAGCAATATTTGGCTTAACTATGCTTGCATCAATTGGTGAAGGTAGCCCAGTTAAAAATTTGATTGCAGCAGCATTTGGTATTTTGATTTCAACTGTTGGAAAAGATTTTATGACTTCAATAGATAGATTTACATATGGTATTAATGAATTATCAGAAGGTATTGGTTTTATCCCAGTAGTAGTTGGGTTATTTGCAATTAGTGAAATGTTAACTCAGTCAACTATGTTAGACCAAGTATTTAAAAGAGTTGCTTTAAAAGCTGTAAAATTACCATCACTAAAAGATTATAAATTAACTTGGAAAACAATCCTTAGGTCTTCAGGAATAGGTTCGTTTATCGGTGTGCTTCCCGCAGAAGGAGGAACGGTTGCTTCTTTAATTGGATATTCAGAAGCTAAACGTTGGTCAAAAACCCCAGAAGAATTCGGAAAGGGATCTATTGAAGGAATTGCTGGAGCAGAAGCTGCAAATAACGCTGCAACTGGAGGCGCAATGGTCCCAACATTAGCATTAGGAATTCCTGGTAGTGCAACAACTGCAGTGATCTTAACGGGTCTAATAATTCATGGAGTAAGACCAGGCCCAGAGCTATTTAGAGAACAGCCAGAGTTTTTGTATGGAATTTTTGGATCAATGCTGATTGCAAATATATTATTTTTTATTTTTGGTTTTTTTGGAGCTAAACTTTTTGCTAGAATTACTTTGGTACCAAATAAGATTTTATGGCCAATGATTTTTGCACTTTCAGTTTGTGGAACCTACTCTTTAAGTCAATCTATTACGGATGTTTGGATAATGTTATTCTTTGGTGTTGTGGGTTTTTTTATGAGAAGATATGGTTTTTCTGTAGTACCAGTTATTATAGGGTTGATTTTAGGAGAGTTAGTTGAGGGAACTTTAAGACAATCTCTAGTAATATTTGATGGCAATTGGTTAATGTTTTTAACAAGACCAATAGCCTTAACATTTTTTACATTAGCAATTATTGCTTTGCTTTTTCCATTATTTAAGAAAAAAAAAATAACTAAATTAAAAAAAAATTAAGATAAAAAGTCAGCCATACGAATTATTGTAATCTAAAAAAAAGAAAAGCGATATTAACTAGTGAAGCACGGAGTTTTTGGGTTAGCTATTACAAAAAAGTTATTACATTTAAATAACAACTTAACTTTTTTCATAACTTTTCAAATCTTATAAATAGTGTGCTTTATCTTTAATTCGCACCATCACGTCTTTTGTTGCTTCTTCAGACCCATCATGAAAGGTACCCATTAGTTTATCTAAGAAACTCGTGTTGCCTCCTGAATAATTACATTCAAAATATTTATGATGCACATAATGATTATAATCTCCTGTTGGAAGTGATGCACCATTTTTAAAAGTCATTTTTTCATATCCAGTATGACCTGGTGTTGGTGCTAGTCCTGCATGAAAGACGTGATACATCGCTACTAGTGGATGAGATGGTATTATCCAATGAATAAGAACACCTGAAAAATAAAGTATATGTTCTATTGGATGCATAGACAGGCCAGACCAAGCACCTGTATTCGTATTACGATGATGTACTTTGTGTGAAATTTTGTACAACGGACCCCAGTGCAACAATCTATGTGTTAAATAAAAATGTGCATCTCTAATAAAAGGTACAAGAAAGAATAAAATACAACAATAAACTGGGTATATTTCCCAACTAACATATGGAATTATTTGATTTGCAAATGCCCAGAAAGTAATGACTTCATACGCTGTCCACAAAGGTACACCACTGCAAAAAGTATAAAATAGATTATCCTTAGTTTGGTCATTAAATAAAAATGTTGGATTATTTGTTTCTAAAGGTCTTGGATTATATTTAAAAGAAGTTCCTTGATTTTTCAGTCGTAAATGAAAAAACCCAGTCCAAACTAATAAAATACCTGCATTTCTAAAAAATATAAACGCTATCCAACTTACTTCTAGTGTTTTCATTGTTTCTAATGAAGGTGTAAGAAAAAAATATGTTGCAACTGTTATTAATCCAAAAATAAATGTCCAAGGAAACATCATTCCTGGATATTTAAAATAATACTTAAATAATTTTATGGGTTTAAATGGAATTACATAAGGTGGATTAACAGCTATAGTCCCAAAAGGCTTCCAATGACCTCTTTTATTCCTAGTACCAAAATTTTCATCGTTTAATTTATCTTCACTCATTTGTTAAAATTTTTTTTCTAAATTATTTAAAAAAGTATCTAATTCTTTTTCATCAATTTCAACAATATTTTTCTTATCTGGAAAAATCCCTTCTTGAACATCGTTATAAAACTCTTGAAAAGCATTCACTCTTTCTACTTGTAATCTTTCAAATTCTTGTGAAAAATTTCTATAAGATTTTGCATGTCTAGGCACATGACCAGTTGTTGTTCCTAAAATGTCGCAGGCAAACAAATATTGAACATCGCAACCTGAGCCACTTCCTAATGAAAGAATTGTTGTATCAATTTTTTTTGAAATTGCTGAAGCAACTTGATGTGGCACACATTCCATTTCAATTGCAACAGCACCAGCATCTTGAAACCTTAAACAGTCTTCATAAACTTTAAGAGCATCATCAGAGTTTTTTCCTACAGCTTTAAAACCACCAGTCCAAGTTGTTCGTTGAGGAATTAACCCCACATGACCTAAACATGGAATACCTTCTTCGTATAATGATTTTAAAATTTCAATTCGGTGACAGTAGAACATATCAAAATCATGCTCCAACATTTTAAAGGCTAATTTTTTTGCTTCATCAAGTGTTGGCCAAAGAGTATCTGGAGCTCCATAATGCATAAAAGCATTAGGTGCTGCTTTTCGAATATTTAACACTTCCTCAAAACTAGCATGATCATGTGGATTATTGTATTTTCCACCTGCTCCTGTACCTACCATTTCAATTCCCACTTGATCAGCTGCAAGTGCTTCTTCTTTATTTTTTACAAGTATTAAAGTGAGTTGTTTTTTCCCTTTTAAACTCTTTAAATCTTTTACTGTAATTTTTTTTGTCATTGATTAATTATTTACATCTGGAACTTCAACATCTACAAAATAATCCTTGTCTTTGGATTGTTTTAAAATAGCTGGAATAATAGATTTATATGCCTGAAATATACCTTTATAGGGTTTTGGCATTTGACCTTCTACTTCCTCATGAAATCTTTTTAAATTATGACATGGAACTTTTGGGAAGATATGATGTTCAATATGATATTCCATGTGAGAATATAAAAAACTAAAAAATGGATTCATTATTACTGTACGCGTACTTTTACGATGATCTTTAACATTATCAGCTAAGCCAGCATGCTGTGTCATGGTGCAGATCATTAAAATAGTATTACCATAAAATGGTGGTAACATTATCATAATTACAGGAAGCCACGATTGCAGGTAGACTGAAGTAGCGACAACCAAAAGCCACAGTAGAACATATATACGAGACATATTAATGACATTCTTAACTTCGTTTTCAGGGACAGTAATTTTTACAACTGGAGACATAATACCTAATGAATGTTTAATAATTTCAAAATGAGTAAAATGCATTACTTTTTGAATATTAAATAACGGACCTAAAGGTAAGAAATTCAAAAAAAATCTTATAGGTTCTGTTGGTCTGGGGCTATTATTTTCATAATCATAAACTTCTTTATGAGTGAAAATTGTATACGTGTGGTGGTGAAAATGACTCCACTTCCATCTAACGGACTCAAAGCCTCCAAGAAAAGATGTAATTTCATAAAAAATTTTATTTAATCGCCTTGATCTAAAATATGTCTCATGATTTGTTTCATGGTTTACACTTATAGTTTTACAATAAAAGATATTTCCATAAAGCAATAAAGCGGGGATAGACCACCATGTGCCCCATGAAATAACACAAAGATATCCTGAAAATAGTAATGCTATGCCAAATATAGAAATATCAATGATACCTTTAACATCAGATCTTTTAGATAGGTCCTTAAGAACTTTTTTGTCAATTTTGGGTTTGTACCAACTATTTAGATCAACTTCTCCAGCAAACATATATCTATAATTTTTCTGAGAGTTTTAAAAAGTTTTCAAACTCTTTATCATCAATACCAACAGTAATTTTAGGATCATTAAAATTTTTGTTAATAGTATCTTCATGAAATTCCCTAAAAGCATTAACTCTTTCAGCTTGAAGTTTAGCAAATTCTTTTTTGAAATCTCTATAAATTCTTGCATGTCTAGGGGTATGGCCTTCAGTGTAGCCCAGCACATCATTAGCAAACAAATACTGCCCATCACACCCTGATCCACTTCCCATAGAAAGCGTCATTATATTTACTTTTTTAGATATTACCTCAGCAACTTTAGGAGGAACAACTTCTAATTCTACACCAATGACCCCAGCTTCTTGTAATTCTATTGTATTTTGCAAAATTTTCATCGCTGTATCAGCTGTTTTTCCTTGAGCTTTAAAACCACCTATCCATGTAGCAATGCCTGGAACTAAACCAACATGACCATTAATAGGAATAAATTCATCTCTTAAAGCTCTAATCCATTTATAGCTCCAATTACCTCCGTAAACAACATCGGCTCCTACATCTAAATATTTATGACATAATTTCATTGCTTCATACTCTGAAGCTATTCGTACGGCACCACCTGATTGCATAAAGCATGTTGGAGCAGCTTCCCGAATTCTTTTTAATTCATCGAATGAGTTATAAATTCCATATTGAGGAGCGTCATGAGAAGTGCAAATCATATCAATACCAGCTTCTTCTGCAGCTGCAGCTTCTTCAGCATTATGAACAAACATAACACTTAATTGTCTTTTACCCTTACACTGCAAATAATCGTGAACTGTTAGTTTTTTTCTAGTCATTAATATTTCTTAATTATAGTTAAGATATCTTAATATAAACCTTATCATTTTCAACTTTTATTGGATAAGTTTTTAAATCCTTACAAGCAGGGGGGCTTATAGCTTCTCCAGATTTAATGTTAAATATACCTTGATGCATTGGGCATTCAATTTCTCCATCCACAACTATACCATCTTCTAAGTGAACCGCCTCATGAGTGCAAACTCCATCAGTTGCATAAAATCCATCTTCCAGTTTGTAGATGCAGTAAGTTTTGTCTTTATGATCAAACCTAAGAATATCTTCGACATCCATATTATCTGTTTCACCTACATGTTGCCAATTTTCGTTTTCAATTACCATATAATTTAATTTAGTTAGTATTTTTATATTAAATTTTATACATTTTTTTTTAGTAAAATAAAATTTTAAATGCTATAATATGAAAATCATACTATAGTACATTATGTCGCAAAAAAAAATAAATTATCCACTCAAGAACACTCTTAACCTTTTAGATAATAGATTTAAGTTTGAAATTATTTTTTATTTAACACAAAATAAAATGCGTTTTGGAGAAATTAAAAGTAGCTTATTGCATATAAATCAACAATTATTAGCAAAGCTACTGAAGCAATTAGAAAAAGATAAACTTATTAAAAAAAAAGAATTCAAAGGATTTCCAAAAAAAGTTGAATATAGCATCACATTCTTTGGCCTTTTATTCAAACCATTAGTGGACAATATGCATAAGTGGGAAGAAAAGAATAAGAAAACTTTACTGAAAAATATCAATAAGAAAAATTCTGATTCTTTGTATGATTATTATTAATATAAATTAAATTTTATTTAATTTATTTTTTTTATCAGATAGCAATTGGTTTGTTACCTTGGTTTTTTTTTCAGAAAGTTTTCCAGCTAGACGAATATCTCTACCTATTTTTCCTCCCACTCCTAAGCCGCAAGCACCAATTATTTTTCTATTTTTTAGAAAAAAATATATAATACCTTCCTCAAGTGACGAACCTCTTTGCGCTACAGAATCGTAATCATTGCATATTCCTGTAAGTTGTAAGTTTAAATTAAACTGATCAGACCACATCCATGGTATAGCGTTATAAGAATTTTGTAATCCTGCAATATTTTTACCTGCATTTATACCATGATTTTGTGCATGCTTAAAAGACTCAAGGCGCATATGTTCCTTATAAAAGGGATGATAAAAATTTGATACATCACCTGCCGCATAAACGTCTTCTATTGATGTTGCAGAAAATTCATCAGTGATAATTCCATTATCGACTTTTAAAGATGTATTGTTAAAAATATCAGTATTAGGTATGGAACCAACACCTATAATGATTAAATCTGAGGTTAAAACTTGATTAGTATTAAGATAAATTTTAAATGTTTTATTATGTTTTTTAATATTTTCAATTTGAGTATTTAAGTTTATTTTCGCGCCTTCAGATTCATGTTTTTCTAGAATTAAATTAGCTATTTGTTTTGGGATTACTCTCCCCATCAGCTGTTCTCCTTTCTCTAGGATTGTAACATTCTTCCCTTTTTGCAATGCTGATGAAGCAATTTCCAAACCTATAAAACCACCCCCAATAATTGTTATATTGTTGGCTTTATTAATTTTATTTTTTAAATTATTGCTTTCTTCAAAGCTCCTTAAATAAATTATATTTTCTTCAGGTAAAATTATTTCCCCATTTATTTTTAAATGTCTGTTTGAACAGCCGGTGGCAATTAAAAGTCTGTCATACTGATAGGTATTTAATGAACAGCTAATTTTTTTGTTATCAAAATCTACCTTGGTTATTTTTGTGCTACCTTTAAATTTAATATTATTTTCTTTATAGAAATTTTCTGAAAAAAAAAGAAGATCATCAAATGTAACTTTATCTAAAACATAATCTTTAGATAAGGGTGGTTTTTCGTAGGGTAAATATTTTTCGTCACTAATAATAGTTATATCTGAATTCTTATCAATTAATCTAATTTCTTTTGCAGCATAGGCTGCAGCCTGACCGCCACCAAGAATTAATATTTTTTTTGTTTTATTCATCTATTAAAAATATAAGTAAATATCTAAAATATTCATGAGCACTTAACCTGGAACTGTTAAAGGTATTTTATAATCTGGATCTTTGGCCTGTTTAAGTAATGCTGGAACAATCTCTTTATATGCACCCCATAATCCTTTTCTTGCAGCTGGTGTTTGGTCTTTAATTAATACGTGTAATCTTTTTAAATTATAGGATGGAACCTGAGGAAACATGTGATGCTCAACATGATATTCCATATGCCAATATAAAAAACTAAAAATAGGATTTAGATAAACTGTTCTTGTTGATAAGCGATGATCTTTTACATCTTCTTGTAAACCCGCATGCTGGGTAAGCCCCATTAACATAACTAATGTTTTTCCATAGAAATTTGGAAGAACAATAAATAATACTGGCAACCAAGACTGAAAATATACTGAGCAGAATATTGTTGCTAGCCAAATAAATACATGGCTTCTTGCTGACCATCTACATTTAGATCTATCATCTTCAGGAATGCACACTTTCATTACTTCTGTTGTTACTCCAAATGCATGTTTTATTGTTTCCCATTGAAGAGACTTTTTAAAAAAAACAAAACCTGAAAAAGGAATGAAATGAGAAAAGAAAACTAAAAGGTCAGTTGGTTTTTTAACGGCTAATTCAAAATCAACTGGATCACTAAAACTCGTGTAGGTATGATGATGGTAATGTGAATATCTCCATCTGATTGGCTCAAAATTATCCATAAAGCTAGCTATGTAATAAAAAAAATCATTCCAAAATTTAGATTTAAATGCTGTTCTATGTCCAGTTTCATGCCACATGGCATCACTACATCCCCATATATTTCCATAAATTAAGAAGAACAATAAAGACCACCAAGTACCCCATGTAGCGTAGGCTAAATAACCAAAAAATATTAAAGAAGAAAAATATATTAGCATGTGCTTAAAGCCCTGCCAGTCAGATTTTTTGCAAAGTTCTTTGAATTCTTTTTTATCCACTTCACATCTAAACCACTTATCTATATCCACATCCATATTATTAATTTACCATATTTTCATTAATTTTAAATTATAAAAATTAATCTTTTTAACAAATAATAGCCCATTCATAGTGTGATTTTCATAGTATGGCTACTTAAGAATTATTAATTTTTAAGTTTGTAATAAATAAATTTATTACATAGAGTAAAAAAATAAAAAAATAATCTAATGGAGAAATAATGAAAAAAATCTTAACTTTCGTAGCGATACTTTTTGCTTTTGCATCAACTTCTGCAATGGCAAATGACTACAAATGTGATAAAAAATTTATCTTTTTTCCAGGTGGACCTGAAGGTGGACCATTTGGAACGATAGTTTATAATGGTGCAGTTGCAGCCGCAGAGCACACAGGTTGTAAAGTTGATTATTACTGGTCTCAATGGAACTCAGAAATAATGATAAAACAATTTAAAGAAGCAGTAGCTCTTCAACCAGATGGAATTGCCATTTATGGTTTTCCTGGTGATGCTGCAATGAGACCTATTATTAATGAAGCAATAGAAATGGGAATAGTAATTACTACTATGAACACTCCACTTCCTGATTTAGAAGCAGAATTTAAAACTTCAGGATTTGGTTATGCAGGTGCTGATCTTTTTGATGCTGGTTTTAATCTTGGTAAAAAAGGTGTTGAAGTATGTGGC
Organism: uncultured Candidatus Pelagibacter sp.; assembly: GCA_905618915.1. Classification (GTDB taxonomy): domain Bacteria; phylum Pseudomonadota; class Alphaproteobacteria; order Pelagibacterales; family Pelagibacteraceae; genus Pelagibacter. Next base: position 38,549 of record CAJQTI010000002.1, read on the forward strand.
CTTAAAGCTGGAGATAAAGCTTTTATATGGGGTCTTGCAAGTATGCCAAATAGAGGTGAAAGAACTAAAGGTGCTATAGCTGGTGTTGAGTCTATGGGTGTTAAAGTTGTGTATCAGGAAATTCCTGACAACGTAAACTCTGATGCTTCTCAAGGTACTCCAATGTATGTTGCTACCTACGCTGCAAATCCTGATATCAAAATGGCTATTACTGATCATGGTGGTTTAACAGCAAGTTTACCTACTTACATGAAAGCTGCTGGCCACGGAACAGAAGCTGTTTGTGGTGCAGGTTTTGATTTATCAGCACCAATTGTTGATGGAATTAATTCTGGATACATTGATGTTGTAATTGATCAACAACCTTTTATTCAAGGATATATGCCAATTGTGCAGCTTTACCTTTCTACTAAATTTGGTATGGCTGGTTTAGCAATGGATACTGGAGCAGCATTTGTTACAAAAGCAAATATTGATGCAATAGCTCCGTTAGCAGCGCAACAAATCCGATAATAATATAATATAATCATAACAAGCCTGTCTTTTTAGTTGAAAAACTTTAAAAGACAGGCTTATTTTTAAGAAAAAAAATGGAAGATCTTTTACAATTAAAAAATATTTATAAAGACTTTGGGAATGTTAAAGTTCTTAAGGACGTTAATATTAATATCAAAAAAGGTGAGGTAGTGGCTCTTATTGGCGATAATGGTGCTGGAAAATCTACTTTAATTAAAGTTATAACGGGAGTGCATAAACCTTCATCAGGTCAAGTTTATTTTAAAGGCAATGAAGTTGTTTTAAAATCTGTCGCCCAATCAAGAAAAATGGGTATTGAAGCAGTATATCAAGAAAGAGCTTTATGCGATCAGCAAGAATTATGGAGAAATATATTTGCAGGAAGAGAAATTACTAATACTTTTGGTTTCATAGATATCAAGAAACAAAGAAAAGAAGCTGAGAAAATTCTAAGAGATTATATAGGCTTTACCTCTAAAGCTATCACTGTTGACTCAACTATAATGGGATTATCGGGTGGTGAAAAACAAGGAGTAGCTTTTGGAAGATCTTTATATTTTGATTCAGACTTAATTGTTCTTGACGAACCTACAATGGGCCTATCAATTCAGGAAACTGAAAAAGTTTTAAATTTTGTTAAAGGACTAAAAAAAGAAAATAAGTCTGCAATTTTTATAGATCATAATATTATTCATGTTTATGGAGCAGCTGATAGGTTTATAATTTTAGATAGAGGAGAAGTTGCGGGGGAGTTTAATAAAAATGAAATATCTAGAGATGAACTTGTTAAAAAAATGATTCAACTACATGAATCTGGAAAAATAAAGGTGAATGATTAGATGAGCGCAATACTAAATAGCTATTTTGTAAAAACACATCGATTAGAGATAAGCATAACAATTATAGCAATTATTCTTTTCTTAATTTATTTGATAGGTGCCCCTCAAGTTTTCACACGATTTCCTATCTATAGAGCTTTTATGCAATCTATGCCATTTTTTGGTATCATAGCAATTTCAGTCACCTTTGTAATAACACTTGGTGAAATCGATTTATCATTTCCCTCAATTGTGGGAATAACTTCACTTACTTTTGGCTCTATATTAACTGTGACCGACGGTAATTTCTTTATCGCTTTTGCTTTAGCTTCAATGTTAGGGATGTTTGCAGGACTTATTAATGGACTTCTAGTAACTAAAATTGGGATACCCTCGATAGTTGCTACTATTGGAACATTGTATTTTTGGAGAGGATTAGTGAATGTTGTTTCTCAAGGAAAAGGTGTTGCAATAGTAGATGTAGCAGATGGCACATGGCATCATGCTTTATTTGTGGAAAAATTTTTAGATAAAATCCCAGCACAATTTATTTGGTTCATCGTCTTAACTGGTTTAATGCAATGGGTTTACCGATATCATAAGTTTGGTAACCATATTCACTTTGTTGGTGATAACAAAGCTAGCTCTCAAATGATGGGTATCAACGTTGATAATGTTAAGATAATTGCTTTTGTTCAATTAGGTTTCTTCTCTTCTCTTGCTGGAATATTTACTATGTATGAAATGCTATATTTTTGGCCAACTCAGGGATCAGGATTAATGCTCACTACATTAGCTGCTGTTTTTGTTGGTGGAACATCAGTATTTGGTGGCAAAGGAACCATATTTGGAACCTTTATAGGGGTGTTAATTATTGGCTCTCTCGAGTCAGGTATAATCGCCTTAGGTTTATCTGGTTTTTATGTTCAGTTTATAAATGGGATAATGATAACTGGTGCAGTTACAATATATGCATTAATTCAGCGAAAAAAAACTTAGCTATTGTTTCTGTGTTAAAGCAAATTATATGGAAGAAAAAAAATATAGATATTAAGATTGGTATAAGTCAAAATTGGATAGAAAAAATATATTGATTGCTTTAGCTTTTTAATTATTAACACCAAAAAAAAGGAAAAAATATTATGAATAAATTTGATTTAACTAACAGGGTAGCGATTGTAACTGGTGGAGCCCAAGGTTTTGGTTTAGCTATTACAGAGAGATTTATTGAAGCTGGAGCAAAGGTTGTGATTTGGGATATCGATGAAGATGCTGCTAAAAAAGCAATAGATAAAGTAAACTCTAAAAACCTAAGTTATCAAATTGTCGATGTAAGTAGTTTTGAGATTATTAACAAAAATTTATCTGAAATTGAAAGTAAGCATGGAAAAATTGATATCTTTATAAATAATGCTGGTATTGCAGGAATGAATACAACGGTTGCTGAATACCCAATTGAAGAATGGAACAAAGTGATAAATTTAAATTTAAATTCAGTATTTTATTGCTGTAAAGCAGTTGTGCCATTTATGATTAAAAATGACTATGGAAGAATAGTTAATATTGCATCTATTGCTGGCAAAGAAGGTAACCCAAATGCGAGTGCTTACAGCACATCTAAAGCAGGAGTTATAGGATTAACTAAATCTTTAGGTAAAGAATTAGCTCTTAAAAATATTGCAGTAAATTGCATAACTCCAGCTGCAGCAAAAACAAGAATATTTGACCAAATGACTGAAGAGCATATTAATTACATGCTTTCTAAAATTCCAAGAAATAGATTTGCTAAGGTTGATGAATTAGCATCATTAGTTACATGGCTATCAAGCGAAGAAAATTCTTTTTCAACAGCCGCAGTATTTGATCTAAGCGGTGGTAGAGCAACTTACTAATAATTATGCAAGTAGGTATAGATGTTGGTGCAACAAAGATAGAGAGTGTTTTACTTGAAAAAGATGGACAAGAAAAACATAGATCTAGAATACCATGCCCAAAAAATTACACTCAAATTATTACTTCAATAAGAGATATCCATAGACAATTAGAACTAGAATTTAAACAAGAACTTCCAGTTGGTGTTTGTCATCCAGGAGTTCACTCTCCTCAAACAGGATTGGTTAAAAACGCTCCCAACATAACTTGGTTAGAAAAAAAACCCTTTCAAAATGATTTACGCAAAGCACTTGGGAAAGAAGTGTTTTGTGAAAATGATGCAAATTGTTTTGCTTTGTCAGAGGCTATAGATGGATCGGGCAAACATTACAAAATTGTTTATGGTATAATCTTGGGATCTGGAGTTGGAGGTGGTTTAGTGATTGATAAAAAAATAGTAAGTGGTCCCAATGGTATTGCAGGAGAATGGGGTCATAATCAAATTGCTTATTTTGCTGCTAAAAAAGAAAATTTTGACTCGAGTAATCCAAAAGAAGCTGAGATTGAAAGTTTTTTATCTGGCTTAGGTTTAGCGAAAAGATTTAACAAAATTCATGGAAAAAACTTAAAAACAAATGAAATTTTTGAACTTAATAGAAAACATGATTTAGATGCAGAAAGATTTATAGATGATTTTAAAGTAAATTTAGCAATGTCACTTTCAAGTATAATAAATATTTTAGATCCCGATGCTTTTGTTTTTGGAGGAGGAGTTTCAAATGAAATTGATTTTTTACATGAAATAGATTCACTAGTGAGGAAATTTGTTGTTGGCAGAGAATACGAAGGTGTTTTTTTAAAACCAAGATATGGTGATGCTAGTGGTGTTCGTGGTGCCGCAAGATTGGGAAGAAGCGTGACATATTAATTATAAATTTCTCATTATAATTCAATTTAGAAAATTATAATTCTACTAAAAACAAGAAAAGTAGGGAAAAAATCTTGATAAAAGAATGTCAATTAAAAGTTGTATTTATATTTTTTGTTATGATCTTTTCTCAAAGTAGTTATATTTATTTTTTTAAATTAAATTAACAGGGAGAGATAATGAAAAAACTTATACTTTCAATTGCAGCCCTAGTATTTATTACGAGTTCTGCATTTGCTGAGAGATACATCATGGTAACACATGGTGAAGGAAAAGATCCTTTTTGGCCAGTAGTTCAAAAAGGTGGTGAAGATGCAGCTCGAGCAATTGGTGCTGATTTTGAATACATCTACACCCCATCTGCTGATATGGCTGATATGGCAAGCGCAATTCAAGCTGCTGCAGCTACTCAACCAGATGGTATGGTAGTTTCTTTACCAGACCCAGATGCATTAGGTCCAGCTATTAAAGCTGCTGTTGCTGCTGGTGTTCCAGTAATTACAATGAACTCTGGTTTAGAGTCTTCTGCTAGCCTAGGTGCTCTTATGCACGTTGGTCAACCTGAATTACTTGCTGGACAAAAAGCTGGTGAAAGAGCAAAAGCTGAAGGTGCTTCTAAAGCACTTTGTATGATTCAAGAAGCATACAACACAGCTCTTGTAGACAGATGTGAAGGTTACGGTGCAGCAGTTCCTATGCAAATGACTGATACTACATCTGACCCTGCAACTATTCAAACTAGAGCTACTGCTGCTTTACAAGCTAATAAAGATGTCGATGCAGTCCTTTCAGTAGGACCACACGTATGTGAAGCTGTTGATAAAGCTTTAGCTGATCTTGGTATGACAGTGCACCACTCTTGCTTTGACTTAAGTCCTGGAGTTATGGACCTAATCGGATCTGGAAGAGTTGCTTTCACTATTGATCAACAACAAAGATTACAGGGTTATTTACCAATTATCGTATTACACCTGTACAATAACAGTGCTGGACTTCTTCCAGGAGCTAACATCCCTTCAGGACCAGGCTTCGTAGATAAGTCTAACGCTTCTTCAGTTGCTGCTCTTGCAGGAATTGACAGATAGTTAGTTAAAATTTAAAGGGCCGATTATTTAATCGGCCCTTTTTTTTATTAAATTAACAAAACTTTTTTATAAATGAATACATCAACAACAAACAAACCAAGACAAGAGTCAGACCGACAAGGTGAAAAAAAATGGTATTCTGCATTAATGTCTCGTCCAGAGACTGGACCTTTGGGGGTAATGATCTTACTTTTTTGTATGTTGGGATACTTTTCTATTCCAGAAGGAGAATTTTCTCTTAATCCTTTTTCTGGTGAAGGATTTAACGCTTTAGGTATTAGAAATAATTTTAGGGTAATTGCTCAATTAGGAATCGTAGCACTTGCTGCTGGGATGTTAATTATTGCAGGTGAATTCGATCTTTCAGTTGGTTCAATGATCGGTTTTGCCGGTGGTTGTATGGCAATGATACTAAAATGGGGTTTTGCTTTTATTATTCCTTACATATCTTTTGAAGGAGGTCTTCATTTTGAGGGGTTAAAATTATTTGAAATTAGAGATGTCTCACCATTATTAGCAATATTAATTACATTATGTATGACTCTATCCTTTGGATGGCTACAGGGATTGATAATTGTTAAAAGTGGTATATCTTCTTTCATCGTTACACTAGGTGGACTTTTCTTTTTACGAGGTATTACAGAAGTATCGTATAGAGCATTTAATAGAGCCCCCGATCAAACTGCTGGATCAACAACTGTTACAGATTTACCAGATATCAAAAATATTATAAATGTACCAGGTCATGGAGAAATGGAAAGAGATGCGGCTAAAGCTTTACCAAATGACCAATTATTAGAAATTCTTAGCAACGCGCCAGCAAGCACTGTTGCAAAATTAACTGAACGACTAACATATATTTATGAAAAAGTTGCAACTTTGAAAACTGAAATAAATTCAACAAAAATGATTGAAACCTTAGAAAAATCTTTAGTTGGGGCAAAAAAATCTGGCAATGAATCAATGGTAGAAATTTTGACAAAGAAAATTGAAGCTGGAATTGATATTCCTACAGTTACTGCAAAAGCGGTCACTGATATTGATATAGCAAAAGCTTACATCGACACCATAGTTACTGCAAGACCAGTAGCCAATTTCTTTGGAGGCGACATTATGGAACCGGTTTTTAATTGGTTGTATTTTACAGCAGATTGGAACGTAAATAACTTTGGAAACATTTTTGCTAAAGGAATGTATTCTGCTTTAATGATTTGGGGACTTATTGCTTTTATTTGTTATTTTATTTTGAGCAAAACTCAAGCAGGTAACTGGATTTATTCAACCGGGGGAAATCTTAATGCTGCTAAGGCTAATGGTGTGCCAACGAACAAAGTTAAGATTGCATTATTTGTGAATACTGCATTCTGCGCAACTATGTTTGCAGCATGTCAGGTTTTTGAAGTTAATACTGCGGATACAGCTAAAGGTAATTTGAAAGAATTAGAAGCAATTGCTGCTGCGGTTATTGGTGGTGTTGTGCTAACAGGAGGTTTTGGAACAATAGGTGGAATTATCTTAGGCACAATTATTTTTGGAATAGCAAAAGAAGCTTTCTTTTATATTCCTGGAATTGATGGATCATTCTATAGGGTGTTCCTTGGAGTAGTTCTTGTTACTGCTGCCTTTACAAATGAGAATATTAGGAAACGAATTATGGGAAATATCTAATGGATAAAAAACCATTAATTGAAATAAAGAATTTAGTAAAAAAATTTGGATCATTTACTGCTTTAAATGGCGTTTCATTGGATGTTTATCCAGGTGAAGTTCATGCTCTTTTAGGTGACAATGGAGCTGGAAAGTCAACTTTGATCAAGGTGTTATCTGGGGTTCATTCTATGACAAGTGGAGAAATAAAAGTTGATGGAAAAATTGTTAATTTTACTTCACCACGTCAAGCATCTGATGAGGGTATTGGTACAGTTTATCAAGATTTAGCACTCAATGCCTTAACTTCAGTTACAAGAAATTTTTTTCTAGGACGTGAAATAAAAAAAGGACCTGGCCCATTTGGTTTATTGCAAATGGATGAGATGGATAAAATAACAACAGAAGAAATGTCTAAAATTGGAATTAACATTTCAAACCTCAATCAACCAGTTGGAACAATGTCAGGTGGACAAAGACAAACTTTGGCTATTGCAAGAGCAATTTACTTTGGTGCAAAGATATTAATATTAGATGAACCTACATCAGCATTAGGTCAAAAGCAGCAAATGGAAGTTTTAAAAACAATAAAAAAAGTTCAAAATTATGGAAATATTGCAATTATACTTATTACTCACAACGAAATTCATGCACGCCTTATAGCTGATCGCTTTACTTTTTTAAGCTTGGGAGAAGTAATTGGCTCAGGATTGTCTTCAGAGCTTGGCAGTGAGGAAGTAAAAAGATTGATGGCAGGTGGTGCAAAAATTGGTGATCTTGCTAAAGAATTAGAATTATAATTTTTTTTTATTTTTTTTTTTATTTTTTTCATTTAAGATTTATCCATGCAGAAATTCTCGAGAGATAGTTTTAATGTTAATGAAGCAATAAACGAATTAATGCATGAATCTGGAGTTATAGTTATTGAAAATGCCTATAATTTAAATGATATCAAAGAAGCAAGAGAAATTGTTAATCATTTTGCAGATACAGAAGAGCAAAAAGAAACCCACTTTAATGCCGAGGCTGAAGCATCTAAGCAAATTAAGCTTCAACAAAGGATATGGAATTTATTTGGCAAGGGAGATATTTTCAGTAAATTAATTTCAGATGACATTATTTTTAGCTTAATTTCTAAACTTTTAGGCTCAGAATTTTTTTGTGGTTCTTACTGTGGAAGTAGATTGCTCCCAGGGTCCCTAGGGCAGGAACTGCATATAGATTATCCATATTGGGATTTTTATAATAGTGAGACTTTTCCTATGGGTCTTAATAGTTCATTTGCACAAAACTGTCAGGCCACTATACCCCTGGATATTTGTTCAGAAGCATCAGGGGCAACAACCTACATACCAAGATCACAAAAAAAATTACACTATCCAAATGAAAATGATGACTTTTCAAATAAACAACAAATGATTGCTAATCCTGGAGATTTAGTTTTTTTTAATGGTAATTGCTGGCATGGAGCTTCGCCTAATAAATCAAATCACCAAAGAGCAGCATTACTGATAGAGTTTCTCCCTAAATATATAAAACCAGTTGAAGATTTAGTGACTTATCTATCCAAAGATTTTAAAAATAATTCAAATCCAAAAGTTCGACAACTTTTAGGATTAAATTATGAATATCCAAAGATTATGGATACGAGCAAAAAAACAAATAATATTGGTTTAGGTTACAAAGCTAAATAAAATCTATATTATTAAGTTATATGCTCTATAAATATTAAATATAATAAAAACAGTATGAAAAAAATTAGTCCAATATTAAATACAAATAATGCTGAGAAGAATTTATAACTAGTGGAGGCTTAGGAAAATGAAAGTAAAATATTATGATTTAAAAAATAAAAGAGTATTTGTAACAGGCGGAGGATCAGGAATTGGAGCTTCAATTGTTGAACATTTTTGTGAACAAGGAAGTGAAGTTTATTTCGTAGATATCGATTTAAAAGAGACAAAAAAACTTTTAAACAAAATTAAGAGAAAAAAATTTAGAACACCAACTTTCATTGAATGTAATTTGTTGGATATTAATAAATTAGAGAAAATAATTAAAGACGTAATTGTTAAAAAAGGTCCTATTCATGCTTTAGTTAACAATGCTGCTAATGATGACAGACATACTACAGAACAAGTGGATGAAAAATATTGGGATAATAGAATGGCAATTAATTTAAAACATTACTTTTTTGCTGCAAAAGCAGTAATTCATTCTATGAAAAAAATAAAGTCAGGTTCTATTATTAATTTAAGTTCAGTTTCGTGGGTTATGGGTGAAGGTGATAAAGTTGTTTATGAAACAGCAAAATCAGCCGCTGTTGGTTTAACACGATCTTTTGCTCAAGAATATGGAAAATATAACATTAGAACAAATACTGTCATACCGGGATGTATTGCGACTGAAAGACAAATTAAACTTTGGTATACCCCTAAATATAAGAAGTTTATTTGGGATAAACAAGCTTTAAAAAGAACGATATTTCCAAATGATGTTGCTCAAATGGTCATGTTTTTAGCCTCCGATCAATCTACGGGGTGCACAAAACAAATCTTTACAGTTGACGGTGGATTAACTTGATCTAGGTGAAAGTTGAAAGTTCAATAATCCAAAATAAATATCTTAGAGTTCAAACTCTTAACTATGGAGCTAGTCTCTATGAAGTTTTTCATAAGAACAAGAAAATAAATTTAATTTTAGATTTAGGTTCTAAAAAAAATTATCGTTTTAAGCACGCAAGTGTTGGGTCAACTTGTGGAAGATATGCCGGTAGAATTTCTAATTCAAAATTTCAAATTTCAAAAGAGCAATATATTTTAAGCTCAAACGAAGGAAAAAACACTCTTCATGGAGGAAAAACTGGTTTTTCAAAACTCCCATGGGAAAAAATAAAACAAACGAAAGATAAAATTGTTTATCAGCTTTATTCACCTGATAATGATCAAGGTTTTCCAGGAAATTTAATTGTTAATTGTACTTATCAAGTAAAAAATAAATTTTTGCATATTAAGTATGAATATAGATCTGACAAAAAAACTCATGTAAATTTAACTAATCATAGCTATTGGAACTTAGAGAAAAACAAAAAGAATATGATTTATAATCATGACTTAAAATTAAATTCAAATAAGTATCTTCAAGTAAATAAAAATTTAATACCAACAGGTAACTTTAAGAGTGTAAAAAAATCTATATTTGATTTTTTAAAATTTCAAAATATTGGAAAAAAATTAAGTTTTTTTAAAAATAAAAAAATAGAAACAAAACACAAAGGTTTTGACACCACATATATCATAAAAAAAAATTCTAGAAATTTTATTGGATCTTTAAAAAATAATAAAAGTAAAATCCAAGTTGATTTTTTTTCAAATTTACCAGCAGTTCAACTTTATTCAGCTCAAAATTTAAATTATAAAAAAAAACTATTTCCTTATCAGGGGATTTGTTTAGAAACGCAATATTTTCCTGATGCACCTAATAAAAAAAATTTTCCAAGCACTTTAATTAAAGCAAATAAAAGATATACATGCTTAACAAAAATTATGATTAATTAACTATGAATAAGAAAATCAATATCTCTATTGTAGGAACTGGACTAATGGGATTACAGCATATAAAGGCAATTTCAAAATCAAAAAAAGTTAATCTTCATTCAATAGTAGATATTAGCAATAACTCTAAAAGTTTATCAAAAAAATATAAAATTCCATTGTACTCAAACGTAAATGAACTTTTAAACTCAAAAAACTTAGATGCAGTGATTGTTGCTACACCAAATCAATTGCATGAAAAGCATACAATTAGTTTTCTTAAAAATAAAATTCCAGTTTTATTGGAAAAACCTATTTCTGATAATATTAATTCAGCTAAAAAAATTATTAGTAGTGCCAATAAAAATAGGACACCGTTATTGATAGGGTATCACAGAAGACATAACCCAATAGTATCAAAGGTAAAAGAGCTTATTGACAAAGGTAAATTAGGAAACATAGTTTCAGCAAATGTGTTGTGTTGGCTTTATAAGCATAAAGCATACTACAATGAAAAATGGAGGATAAGTAAAGGAGGAGGTCCTTTAGGAATAAATCTTGTCCATGACCTTGATATGATTTGTTATTTACTTGGTTCAATTAAATATGTTCAAGCCTTTACGTCTAATTCTGTTCGTAAATTTAAGGTGGAAGATACAGCAACCATTAACTTAGTTTTAAAATCTGGAGCACTATGCACACTAAATATCTCAGATACCATTGTAGCACCATGGAGCTACGAGTTAACAGCAGGAGAAAATCCAGCATATCCTAAAACTAACCAATCAGCTTATTTTATAGGTGGAACCAAGGGTTCTCTTCAATTTCCAAATTTAAATTCATGGTATTATAAATCTGAAAGAAGTTGGTGGAAAAATATTTTTGATAAAAAATACAATATTAAATCAGACGGTAACACTTTAGTAAATCAAATTGATCATTTTTGTGATGTGGTATCTAAAAAAATTAAACCAAAAGTTAATGGTAATGACGGTCTTAACTCATTAAAAATTTTTGATGCAATATTAAAGAGTGTTAAGACAGGTAAAAAAATTAAAGTTTAAAGTACAATGGTATTTAATTATTTTTTTTACCTTCAGTTTTAATAAACAATATACCAAATACTATAATTCCAATTACACCGAAAATTTTATTCACATCGAATGGAACACCAAAAATCAAAAAATTAATTATTGTGGACCAAAGTAATTGAGAATATTGAAAGTTTGTTACAAAAGATAAATTAGAAAGCTGGATTGCTTGGATTAATATAAAATGGCTTACAAATCCAGATAGACCCATCACCATTAAAGGTATCCAATAAATATTTTTTTCCAAAGGAACCCAATTAAAAAAAATATAAATTGAAAAAATAATAGTTCCAGTAATTGCCGTATAAAATACTGAAGCAAATGGATCGTTGTTTTTTGAGATAACTTTAGTAAAAAATTGGTATAGAGCCCAACATATTGGAGGTACTAAAGGAAAAATTAATTCTGGAGAAAGCACTTTCATACTTGGTCCAAGAGAATAAATTATTGACCCAAAACTTAAAATCATTAAAAAAAATCCCTTATAACTGAGCACATCTTTTAAAAAGTATGCTGATAAAATGGCTACTATTAGTGGAGCTGAAAAAAAGACTACATAAATATCCACTAAGTCAAATCTTTGAAGTGAATTGAACATAAAAAAAGTAGCAGTAACCATCAATATTGATCTTAATATTTGAATTTTAAAATTTTTTGTTAAGTTTATCTTTGGTCTAAAGATTAAAAAATAAACTCCCATAGCTATAAAATGAAAGAAAAACCTCCCCCATACAGCCTGTGTAACTGGCATAACACTACCTAAAAATTTTGCTAGTGAATCCATACACACAAACATAAAAAATCCTGTTGAGGCTAATAAAACTATCTTTAATAGAGGGGCTTTTTTATTTTGTGTCATTAGATGAGTAAAGAGTAAATATTTCTATAAAAAATATTTACATTACCACGCCAACTTGCCAAGGGTTAAATTCTTCATCACCATAGCCATTAAGCTCACTTTTGGTAGGACTACCAGAGGCAGTAGTAATCACTAGTTCAAAAATTTTTTTTCCAACTTCTTCTATTTCTTCTTTACCTTCTATAATTGTCCCACAATTAATATCCATGTCCTCAATCATCTTCTCATACATAGTGGTGTTAGTTGATAGCTTTAAACTAGGCGCAGGCTTACATCCAAAACAAGAACCTCGTCCAGTTGTGAAACATATTACATTTGCACCAGATGCCACTTGACCTGTTACAGAAACAGGATCGTACCCTGGCGAATCCATAAAATTAAATCCTTTGTTTTTTAAGGGTTCAGCGTAACTTAAAACATCTTCTAAAATAGAATTTCCACCTTTAGCAACAGCACCTAATGATTTTTCAAGAATTGTAGTTAGTCCACCTTTTTTATTTCCTGGTGCTGGATTATTATCCATAGAGCTATTATTTATAGATGTGTAGTGCTGCCACCATTTAATTTTAGCTATTAGTTTATCTGCCGTTTCTTGTTTATTTGCTCTATTAATCAATAAATGTTCTGCACCATAAATTTCTGGTGTTTCTGATAAAATAGAACTACCCCCTTGCTTAACCAGCATATCAGCCGCAACTCCCAAAGCAGGATTTGCCGAAATTCCAGAATAACCATCAGACCCTCCACATTGTAGTGCTAAAGTTATATTATTAACTGATAAAGGTTCTCTTTTTATATTATTTGAAACAACTAATAGATTTTTGATTTCACTTAAAACTTTATCAACAATTTTTTTTGTTCCACCTTCATCCTGTATTGTTAAAAAGTGAATACGGTCATGCTGTTTTACATTATCTTTGAATATATCAACTTGAGCACACTCACAGCCTAATCCTAGTACAAACACATGTGAAAAATTTGGGTGATTTTTAAAGCCATCAATTGTTCTTTGAAATATTTGCATTCCTTCACTCTCCGTATTCATTCCACATCCAGTTGAGTGAGTTATTGGCACTATCCCATCTATATTTGGAAAATCTTTTAAAATATTACTTTGTTTAATTTTTTCAGAAATCATCTTAGTAACAGTTGCGGAACAATTTACTGTACTTATGATACCTATATAGTTTCTTGTAGCTACCTGACCATTGTCTCTCATTATACCGTTGAAAAATAATTCACTTTTTTCATTTATAATTGATTTCTTTTCTATAACTTTAAATTTTCTATCAAAATCTTTAAACTCTAAATTATGCGAGTGAACATGTTCGCCAGGATTAATATTTTTAGAAGCAAATCCTATAATCTGGTCATACTTGATAACTGGATCACCTTTATTTACAGTTTTTAAACAAATCTTATGACCAAAAGGTATGTCGTCAATACTTGAAATATTTTGGCCTTCAATTTTTGTTTTAGCTGGAATTATAAATGGTGTGACAGCAACGTTATCATTTTTGTTTAAAACTATTAGATTATTTTGCATTTTATAATATAGTTTAGTAAATTATAAGTAATATAACAAAGGGTATTTCCAATAAAATATTTTAATTATGCGAAAAAAAAATTTAAGAAGCCGACAATGGTTTGATAATCCTAAAGACCCTGAGATGACAGCTCTATATCTTGAGAGATATCTAAATTATGGTTTAACAAGAAAAGAATTACAGTCTGGTAACCCGATTATAGGTATAGCTCAATCTGGTAGTGATTTATCACCATGCAACAGACATTTCCTATCTTTGAGTAATAGAATTAAAGATGGAATTAGAAGAGCAGGAGGTATTCCAATGGAATTTCCAACTCACCCAATTCAAGAAACTGGAAAAAGACCAACAGCAATGCTTGATAGAAATTTATCTTACTTATCTTTAGTTGAGGTTCTTTATGGCTATCCAATTGATGGAGTAATTTTAACAACTGGTTGTGATAAAACAACTCCTGCTGCATTAATGGCAGCTGCTACTGTAAATATTCCGGCAATTGTTTTATCTGGAGGTCCAATGTTGGATGGAGTTTACAAAGGTAAGTTAGCTGGATCAGGAATGGTTGTTTGGGAAGCAAGAAAACTATTAGCTAAAGGTGAAATTAATTATGATGAATTTATGGATATGGTCGCATCATCCGCACCAAGTATAGGTCACTGTAATACTATGGGAACAGCATCATCAATGAATTCAGTTGCTGAAGCTTTAGGAATGTCTTTAACAGGATGCGCTGTAATCCCAGCACCATATAAGGAAAGAGAACAAATTTCTTATGAAACGGGAAAAAGAATAGTATCTATGGTCCATGAGGATCTTACACCATCTAAGATTATGACACGTAAAGCATTTGAAAATGCAGTCATTGTTGCCAGTGCTATTGGTGGCTCTAGTAACTGTACAACTCACTTAAGTGCAATTGCAAAACACATGGGAATTAAATTTGACTTATCTAATTGGCAAAAATTAGGACATGAAATTCCGTTATTAGTAAATTGCCAACCAGCCGGTGAATATTTAATGGAAAGTTTTTATAGAGCAGGGGGAGTTCCCGCTGTTATGCAAGAGTTAATAAAGCATAAAAAGATCCACACTAATATAATGACTGTCTCAGGTAAGACTGTTGGTATTAATTTAAAAAGAAAAATCGAAACTGATAATAAGGTTATAAAAACTTTTAAAGATTGTTTAACTGAAAAAGCTGGATTTTTAGTAATGAAAAGTAATTTTTTTGATAGCGCAATAATGAAAACTTCAGTAATCAGTAAGGACTTTAGAGAAAGATATCTTTCAAATCCCAAACAACTGAATGCTTTTGTTGGTAAAGCAGTAGTTTTTGAAGGTCCCGAAGATTATCATAAAAATATTAATAATAAAAAGTTAGATATAAATGAAAATTCTATTTTGATAATAAGGGGGTGTGGACCAGTTGGTTACCCTGGTGCAGCAGAAGTGGTTAATATGCAACCTCCAGCGCATTTATTAAAAAAAGGAATAAATGCTCTTCCAACATTAGGTGATGGAAGACAAAGTGGAACCTCTGAAAGTCCCTCAATACTTCATGTCTCTCCTGAGTCAGCAGTTGGTGGTGATTTATTAATTGTTAAAACAGGTGATGAGATGAAGATAGATTTGAACAAAAGAAGAGTAGATCTGCTGATTTCACAATCAGAATTTAAGAAACGTAGAAAGAAAAAGAAAATACCTAAGTTTGAAAATCAAACACCTTGGCAAGAAATATTTAGAGATACAGTTGGACAATTAGATGATGGAGCTTGTATTAAATCTAAAGGTGTGTATTTAGATATTACCAACAAAAAAGGACTACCAAGAAACTCACATTAATATGAAACCAAAAATTTTAGTAACAAGAAAATTATCAGATGGTGCAGAAGTAAAATTAAAACAAGATTTTGATGTAACGTTGAATCTTAAAGATGAGCCCATTCCAACTGACGAACTTATAAAGATGGCAAATGAGTATGATGGTTTTATTTCAACTGGATTTGATAAAATAGGTGAGGAATTTTTTAAAGATTTAAATGGAAAACTAAAAATAATTGCTCAAGTCGGTGTAGGGTATGATAATATTTCAATAAAATCTGCTGAAAGTAAAAAAATTAAGATAACGAATACACCAAATGTATTAAATGAAGCTGTTGCCGAGACAACTATTCTTTTAATCTTAGCTGCTTCAAGAAGGATTGGAGAGGCTTATAATTTAGTTAGATCTGGAAAATGGAAAGATCAAAAACCTGATTTAACAAAATTTATGGTAGGAAATTCAGTTACAGGAAAAACACTTGGTATAATTGGTATGGGTAGAATTGGTAGAATTGTTGCAAAATGTGCAAAAGCATTTGGAATGAAAATTATTTATTATAACAGAAGTAGACTTTCTGAAGATTTAGAAGATGGAGCAAAATATTTTTCTGATATTAATTCAATGATGCCTGAGTGTGATTTTGTAAGCATACATACTCCGGCTACAGCTGAAACAAAACATATATTAAATGCGACCACTATTAATTTATTACCAAAGCATGCTGTTGTTATAAACACATCAAGAGGATCAACTATTGATGATGAAGCATTAATAGACGCTCTTCAAAATAATAAAATTTATGCTGCGGGACTAGATGTTTTTAATAATGAACCTAATCTTGATGAAAGATATATGAAACTAGACAATTGTTTTGTCTTACCTCATGTGGGAAGCGCAACACACGAAACTCGCTTAGCAATGAGCATGATGGCAGTAGAAAATATCATATGCTACTTTAATAATAAGCAATTAATTTCAGAAGTTATATAAGGTAAAACAACTTAGAGTTGTTTTCATTATCAATATTTAATTTGATTCGTTTATTTTATTTTGCTCTTAATAACAAAGCTTAAAAATTATATATAATACTTATACTTACTTACACATCATTAATTTACATAACTTTTTACTTTGTTTTTATTTCGCTTTGTGTTTTAGTACCAACTTAAATAAACAAACCGAGAGGGAAAATAATGTTTAAATTAATAACAAAAACTATAGCTACAGTAGCTATTGTTTCAGTTGCTTTATTAGGCTCTGCTAACGCAAAGACTTTAAAGATTGAAACGCACTTTACTGCTAATTCACCAAATGGTGAAGTTGCAGCACAATTCGCTAAAAACGTAGAAATGTTTTCTGGTGGAAGCTTAAAAGTAGAAATGTTTTACTCATCTTCAGTTTCAGGAAAATCTGCTGAGGTATTTAACTCTGCACAAACTGGAATCATTGACTGTGATATGACTGGTGCTGGTTACCAAACTGGTAAGAATGCAGCATTTCAATTTGCAGGTGATGTAATGGGTGGATACGATACTCCTTATCAACAATACGATTTCTTAAAGTTCCCAGGAGCTCAAGATGCTGTTGATAATCTTTACAACAAATACGGAATGACACTTATTGGTTGGTGGATACCTGGACATGAGTCACTTATTTCAAGTGTTCCAATTCCAGATGTAGCATCTATCAAAGACTTTAAATTTAGATCACCTCCAGGAATGGAAAGTATGATCTTTGCTGAGTTAGGCGCTAAACCAATCGTAATGGATTTCGGTGAAGTTCCTACTGCGTTACAAACTGGTCTAATTGATGGTGCTGACTATTCTAGTCTAGCAACTAACACTGCAGGTGGACACTATGAGCAAAATAAATATGCTACATATCCTGGTTTCCACTCTATGCCAGCTGACCACTTAGCTTGTAACTCTAAAGTTTGGAAGAAGCTTAAGAAGCATGAAAAAGGTGCTATGAAAGCTGGAATAGAAATTGCTGGTAGAACTATCACTAGTTTAGTTGAGAGAAAAAACACAGAAGCTGTTAAACAATTAATGGCTGAAGGTGTTACTCTTCATGACTGGGCTCCATCAGAAAGAGCTAAGTTCAGAGCATCTGCATTAAAAGCTTGGGAAACTTGGAAGACAAAATCTCCTGAGGCTGCTCAACTTATAGAAATGCACAAAGCTTACATGAAAGCAAACGGTATCCTATAATTATAGAATACAAGAAATCTTGAAGGGCCTGAAAAGGCCCTTCTTTTTTTTAAAATTTTAAATTTATGCTTGATAAATCTTTACAAGAGCAAACAGAAAAAGTTGCAAGCAAAGATAATTTTCCAATAACATGGGTAGATAAAATTACTTTAACCATAAGTCATACGATTAAATACTTAATTCCAGTTATTGTGGCTGTGATGATGTATGAAATTTTTATGAGATATATAATGGAAAAACCTACGATGTGGGTTAATGAACTATCTTTATGGCTTGCTGGTATTATTTATTTAGTTGGTGGAATATATGCAACAAGACTGAGAAGCCACATTAGAATTGTAATGTTATATGACTATGTAGAAAGACCAACACAAAGAGTTTTTGATGTAATAAGCACATTGGTAATCGTCACATTTGCAGCAGCTGTAGTTTATGGAGGTTGGGAAGACGCACATAGATCGTTTACTACATGGGAGAGATTTGCAACTTATTGGGATCCACCAATTCCTGCTATTATGAAGCCACTAACACTGTTATGTGTATTTCTTATTGCAGTTCAGTCAGTAAATAATTTAATTATTGATTGGAAAAATCCAAAAGAAAAACAATACGACCCAGCTAAAGATTTAGAATAAATGGATATAGGAACACTCTCACTAATAGTTATATTTGGATTAATAGCCCTTATCTCAATAGGAGTTCCTCTTGGTTTTGCGTCTGGCTTTATGGGTGCAGTTATAGTGATTGTACATATTGGTGAACATGCCCTTGGTATATTGCTCACTAGATATTATTCCCTTGTTGTTACCTATTCTTTTTTATCTGTTCCTTTGTTTATATTTATGGCCTCCTTGCTTGAACGTTCGAACATAGCGAGAGATTTGTATGATGCATTAAATGCATGGTTAAGAAAAACTAGAGGTGGAGTAGGAGTTGTAACAGCAATAATGGCAACACTCATGGCTGCGATGAGTGGAATTATTGGAGGAGAAATAGTTTTATTAGGATTGATTGCATTACCCCAGATGTTGAGATTAAAATATGATCAAGACATGTCTATTGGAATTATTTGTGCATCAGGTTCTTTAGGTACAATGATACCACCATCAATTGTTTTAATTATTTACGGTTTAACAACTCAAACTTCTATAACGATGTTATTTCAAGAAGCGATAGTGCCTGGTTTAATGATTTCAGGTTTAATTATTTCATATATTCTTGTTAGGACAAGATTGCAGCCTCATCTAGCACCGTTAAGTGATGAACCGGCTTTAACTTTTAAAGAAAAGATGTCATACCTACCAGGACTTTTACCACCGATTGCAATAGTTGTAATAGTTTTAGGTTCGATTTATTCTGGTATCACAGGAATTACTGAAGCAGCTGGCATGGGTGTTGTTGCAACTTTAATAATAATTACTGGAAGAAGAGAGCTAACTTGGTTTTTATTTAGAGACGCATTAGTAAGAACTTTTAAAGCTACAGGAACAATTTTAACAATTACTTTTGGGGCAACTGTACTAGCAGGGGCATATTCACTTGCAGGTGGCCCTACTTATGTAGCAGAAATGATTTTAGCTTATGATTTAAGACCCATGTATCTAATTTTTATGATGCAAATAATGTTTTTAATTTTAGGTGCGTTTATGGATTGGGTTGGAATTGTCTTATTGGCAATGCCAGTTTTTTTACCGATAGTACTTACACTTGGTTTTGACCCCATATGGTTTGGAATTTTATTTTGTGTAAATATGCAAGTTTCTTTCTTAAGTCCACCATTTGGTCCAGCAGCGTTTTATCTAAAATCTGTTACACCACCACATATATCTTTAACAGATATTTTCAGAGGATTTGGTCCTTTTATTGTAATCCAATTAATTGTTTTAGCTTGTGTGATGTTCTTTCCAGAATTTACCACACAAAATTTCCACGAGTTCAAACCAAAATAGATGAAAAAGATTGGGTTTATAGGGATAGGCCTAATGGGTCTACCAATGGCAAAAAACTTATTAAAAGCAGGTTATGAACTTAAAGCTTTTAATAGAACTGAAAGTAAGGCCGAACCGTTAAGAGAGTTTGGTGGAAAAATTTCTAAATCTATTAAGGAAGTGGTGAGCGATAATGACGTTGTTATTACAATGCTAACAGATGATAACTCTGTTGATGCTGTGATGAATAGTCAGGAATTTTTAGATAACCTAAAGGTTGATGCTACAGTAATAGATATGAGCTCAGTAAAACCAACTACAGCAATAAAACATGGTAACAATTTACATTCAAAGAATATTAACTATCTAGATGCTCCAGTTTCAGGAGGAACTATTGGTGCAGAAGAAGCAACTTTAGCAATTATGGTAGGTGGAGAACAAAAAGTTTTTGATAATGTTATAGATGTTTTAAAAGCAATGGGTAACCCAACTCTTGTTGGACCACTATCAAGTGGACAAGTTTCTAAACTAGCAAATCAAATCATTGTTGGTTTAACAATAGGTGCCGTTGCAGAAGCAGTAACACTTTGTGAAAAAGCAGGAGCCAATCCAAATAAAATGATCAAAGCTTTGTCAGGTGGTTGGGCAGATAGTAAAATTCTTCAAACGCATGGAAAAAGAATGATAGAAAAAGATTTTACTCCAAAAGGAAGAACTTCAGTACATTTGAAGGACATGAATAATATTTTAGAATGTGCAGAAAGTTATAAAACACATTTACCTATTTCAAATTTAGTCAAAGAAATGTATAAAAGGCTTGTTGAAAATGGACACGGTGAAAAAGATCATAGTTCACTTTACAAGGAAATTGAAAGGATAAATAAAAAATGAATAGAAGATTAGAAGGTAAAAAAATTATAGTAACAGCTGCAGGGCAAGGAATTGGAAAAGCAACTGCAATAGCATTTCATAATGAAGGGGCTCACGTTATTGCAACAGATTTAAATGATAAAACTTTAGCAGAATTAAATAAAGAGTTTCCCAATATTAAAGTTCGAACACTTGACTCAACTGATAATAATGCAATTTTAGAATTTGTTAAAACTTTGGATAAAGTTGATGTTTTATTTAATGCTGTTGGTTTTGTTCATCATGGAACTATTTTAGAATGTGAAGAAAAAGATTGGGATTTCTCATTTAATGTAAACATTAAAGCAATGTATTTTATGTGCAAAGCAATTTTACCACTAATGATTAAACAAAATAGTGGAAGCATAGTTAACATTTCATCATGCGCCTCTAGTTTAAAAGGATTTCCAAACAGATTTGCTTATGGAACTTCAAAAGGAGCAGTAATTGCTTTAACTAAATCAATAGCTGCAGATTTTGTAAAACAAAACATTAGATGTAATTCTATTGCACCAGGAACGGTATTTTCACCTTCATGGCAAGATAGAGTCAATCAAAGTCCAGACCCTGTCCAAGCTAAAAAAGATTTCATAGCAAGACAGCCAATGGGAAGATTAGGTACAGCAGAAGAAATAGCATCAATGGCTATTTATTTAGCGAGTGATGAATCAACCTTTACAACAGGAACTACTATTTCTGTCGATGGTGGAATTTCAATTTAATTAATAAAAAAAAGGAAAGTTATGAAATTATTAAGAGTAGGACAAAAAGGAAAAGAAAAACCAGCTGTATTAGATAAAGAGGGTAAAATTAGAGATATTAGCTCTTATATAACAGACTTAAGTCCAGATTATGTAAATTTTGAAACAGTATCTAAATTACAAAATGTAGACTTATCATCACTTCCGGAGTTGTCTTCAAATGAGAGAGTTGGATCTTGTATTGCAAAGCCAGGTAAATTTGTTGCAATAGGTTTGAATTATTCAGACCATGCAGCTGAAACAGGCGCCGAAGTTCCATCAGAACCAATAACATTTATGAAAGCTACAAGTTCAATTAATGGACCAAATGATGATATTGAAATTGTATCTGGCTCAACCAAGCTAGATTGGGAAGTAGAGCTTGGAATTATTATTGGTAAAGAAGCTAAACATATCTCGGAAGATAAAGCACAAGATCATATACTTGGATATTGCCTTGTTAACGATGTTAGTGAAAGAGAATGGCAAATTGAGAAAATGGGTCAATGGGTTAAAGGAAAATCTCATGATACTTATGGACCAATTGGACCTTATTTAGTTACTAAAGATGAAATTACAGACATTAATAATCTTAAAATGAGTCTAGATTTAAATGGAAATAGAATGCAGACTGGAAACACAAGCACTATGATATTTAATGTGAATGTTATTGTTTCATATGTAAGTAAATTTATGTCTTTACAAGCAGGAGATATAATTACTACAGGAACTCCTCCAGGAGTAGGAATGGGAATGAAACCACAGCTATTTCTTAAAGCAGGAGATAGTATGAAATTATCAATCGAAAATTTAGGAGAACAAAACTCTAAAGTGGTTGCTTTATAGTTAGATAATTGTGAAAATAACTTCTATTAAAAGTCATGTACTTAGATATGAGTTAGAAGCTGAGTTAGGCTATTCACAACAATACTATAAACACCGTACAACCCATCTTGTACAAGTAGAAACTGACGAAGGAATTACTGGGTGGGGAGAATGTTTTGGACCAGGTAATATTGCTCTAGCAAATAAATATATTGTTGAAAAAGTTATCCAACCATTAATTGTTGGTGAAGACCCTTTAAATAAAGAATATATTTGGCATAAAGTTTACAATTTACTAAGAGATAGTGGGCAAAAAGGAATGCCTATTCAAGCACTATCAGGCATCGATATAGCTTTATGGGATATTCTTGGTAAGAAAACTAAAACTCCTCTTTATCAGTTAGTTGGTGGAAAGTGTAATGATCAAATTCCAGTTTATGGATATGGAATGATGTTACAGAAAAAATCAGTTGATGAGTTAGTTGAATTATTCAAAGAAGAGGCAAAACAAATTAAATCCAAAAACTTTAAAGCAATGAAAATGAAAATTGGACTAGGTCCAAAAGAAGATCTTAAGTTAGTTCAAGCAGTTAGAGAAGCCATTGGTAAAGATTTTAAATTAATGGTGGATGCAAATCATGCTTATAATGTAAATGATGCTTTGTATGTTGGAAGAGGTTTGGATGAATTGGATATTTTTTGGTTTGAAGAGCCGGTAGCACCTGAAAATTATGATGGATACAAAGAATTAAAACAGAAAATAAATACTAATATTGCTGGTGGTGAGGCAGAATTTACAAAATACGGTTGGAACGAGTTAATTAAAAACAAATGTATTGATATAGCTCAACCAGAAGTTTGTGGTTTAGGTGGCATTACAGAGTATTTAAAAGTATCAGCAATAGCTCAGGCAAATTTTATACCAGTTATTAATCATGTTTGGGGATCAGCTGTAAGTATTGCTGTTAACTTGCATCTGCTAATAGCTCAGCCTGATATGCCAGGTGGATTATTCCAATCAAAACCAATGTTAGAATTTGATACAACAGAAAAGAATATCTTTATTACCGATCTCCCCCAGGAAGATTTTTCTATTTTAGATCAAGTAAAACAAAATAATGGATTTGCCTCAATTACTGATAATCCAGGTATTGGAATAACACCTAATGAAGATTTTATTAAGGAATTTGAAGTTAATGAATAAAATTCAAACGTCAGAACCAAAAACACTTTGGAAACTAAAATGTAAATTGGGTGAAGGAACTTTGTGGGTCAAAGAACATAATTCAATATATTTTGTAGACATTAAAAAAAAACAAATTTGTATTTTAAATACCAATAATAATAAAAAAAAAATATTTAAAGTTAATAAGGAAATAGGATTTTTAGCACATGTTAGAGATAATATTTTTATTTTAGGACTTCAAGGGGAATTACGAATTCAAAATTTAAAATCAAAAAAAATTATTAAATCAATCTTGATAGAACCAGATATTAAATTAAACAGAACTAACGATGGTAAAACAGATCCAGCTGGAAATTTATGGTTTGGCACAATGGATAACTTAGAGAGAAAAATTGAAAAGGGATCATTATATAAATTAGATAAAAATTTAATACTTACTAAAGTTGATACTAATTACATGATTACAAATGGTCCCGCTTTTATTGATCAGTATAATTTTTATCATACAGACAGTAGTAAAAAATTAATTTATAAAATTAAGATTAATAAAAAAGACAAAATTATAAGTAAAAAAATATTTAAAAAATTCCATATAAAAGATGGCTCACCAGATGGAATGACACTAGACAAGAATCAAAATTTATGGGTAGCTCATTATCATGGTGCTTGTGTCTCTGTTTTCAATAAAAAAGGAAACATGATACATAAAATTGAACTTCCAGCAAAAAATATTACTAATTGTGCATTTGGAGGTAAGAAAAATTCTGAAATTTTCATTACTTCAGCAACAAAAGGAATGAATACCAGAGAGTTGAAAAAATATAGTTACTCTGGATTTTTATTTAGTGTAAAAACTAATACGAGAGGATTTTTACAAAAAAAATTTATTTTAAGTAATGAAAAAAAGAGATCTTTACTATGAAAGAATACCTACTAAGCTTTTAAGAGAAGATATAAGGCTATTAGGTACATTTTTGGGAAGAGTTATAAGAGATCAAGAAGGTTTAGCTTTTTATAAAATAGTAGAAAGATTAAGGCTTTTATCAAAAAACACCTTATTAGATAAAAATAAAAGCAAAGTTTTTTTAAAAGTCTCAAAAGAAGTTAAAAAACTTAAACCAAAAGATATTTTTAGATTAACTCGATCATTTTCACATATTTTAAATTTAATGAATCTAGCTGAGTCTCTGGACGCATCTAGAAAACTGAATGAATATGAAAATCCTTACTTTAAAAATAAAAATCAAAATATCTTTATTGAAGACATAATAAAAAATCTTTTTAAAAATAGAAACATTTCCAATAATAAGATTTATGAACAAGCAACAAAACTAGATATAGGAATAGTACTCACAGCGCATCCAACTGAAGTTAAAAGAAGAACTTTAATTCAAAAATATGCAAATTTAATAGAATTAATGGAACAGAGGCATCTTTATAAAAAATACCCAACAAAAATATTAGAAATAGACAGAAAGATTTATACTGAAATTACAGTTATTTGGAAAACAGATGAATTGAAAAGATCAAAACCCTCACCACTAGATGAGGCTAAGTGGGGTTTGGCAGTAATAGAAGATAGTTTATGGGATACAATTCCAAAAGTTTATAAAAGATTAAATGATATTTTTAGAAAAAACTTAGGTAAAGATTTGCCACGTGGATATAATCCTATTCAATTTGGTTCTTGGATGGGAGGTGATCGTGATGGCAACCCTAATGTTACTGCCGATGTTACAAAAAAAGTAATTTTATTTTCTAGATGGCAAGCAGCAAAATTATATGAAAAAGAACTTACAAAACTAATTCAAGATTTGTCCATGAAAGAATGCTCTCCTAGGATAAAGAAAATTGCAGGTAATAGCTTTGAGCCATACAGAGTTTATCTTAGACCTATTAGAGACAAGATAAGATTAACTTATCAACTAATTGAAAAACATCTAAATAATAATAAATCATTAAATGAGAAAAAATTACTAACAGATAAAAATGAAATCTTAAAACCACTAAGAGAAGTTAGGGAGTCATTAAATTTAAATCTTGGTCAACATATTGCTAATGCAGATTTACTAGATCTTATTAGAAGAGTACGGTGCTTTGGAATAAATCTTGCTAGACTTGATATAAGACAAGAGTCATCAAGACATCAAAAACTCATTGCCGATGTTCTAAATAAAAAATACAAAATTAATTTTTCTAGCTTAAGTGAAGGTAAAAAAATTAATTTATTAAACCTATTAATTAAACAAAAAAAATATTTTATTAATAATCTAAAAATTAAACATAAAGATAATAAAGAAGTCTGGAATACCTTTAAACAAATATCAAAAGAACCCGAGCAATGTATGGGAGCGTATGTTATTTCCATGACTTCAAAGGCATCAGATATTTTATCAGTCTATTTTTTACAAAAACAAGCTGAAACTAAAAATTTATTAAGAGTAGTACCACTTTTTGAAACTTTAGATGATTTAAAAAATGCCAAAAGTGTTATGGAAAATATTTTCAAATTATCTTGGTATCGAAGGCTTATTAATCATAAACAAGAAGTGATGATTGGATATTCAGACTCTAGTAAGGATGCTGGAAAATTATCTGCCAGTTGGCATCAATACAAACTACAAGAAGAATTAAGAAATCTCGCAAAGAAATATAAAATAGATCTAGTATTTTTTCATGGAAGAGGTGGATCTGCAGGAAGAGGAGGTGGACCCATTCAGGCAACACTTAAATCACAACCTGCAAATACAGTTAATGGCAAAATTCGAATTACTGATCAGGGAGAGGTTATTCAGCAAAAATATGGTTATAAACCTTTAGCTGAATACAATCTTTGTAGCTATATAGGTGCTGTTATGGACGCCTCTTTAAACCCTCCACCAAAGTCTAAAAAAAACTGGCGCGTATTAATTGAAAAAATGTCAGAAATAGCAACATCTTCATATAGAAAAAATTTAAATCAAAGTGAAGATTTTATAAGATATTTTAAAACTGTTACACCACATAAATCTTTGGGTAAACTTGCTATCGGTTCAAGACCTGCAAAAAGAAATAATGTAGATAATATTCAAAGTTTAAGAGCAATCCCTTGGGTTTTTGCCTGGACACAAATTCGATTAATGTTGCCTGCGTGGTTAGGAACGACAGAGGCATTAAGATATGGTTCAATCAAAAAATTTTCTAAAACATTAACTGATATGGAAAAAAATTGGCCATATTTTGTGTCCACTATGGATATATTAGATATGGTAATTACAAAAGTAGATCCTGAAATTTCAATTATATATGAAAACAATTTAGCTGACAGTGCTTTAAAAAGAATTGGAAAAAAACTTCGATTTCAATTTGACGCATTGGTAAAATTACACAACAAGATTACACCTAAAGAGGTATTTAAAGAAAGAAAAGAATTTAGAAAAGCTTTATTTATAAGAAACAATTATACAGAAACTTTAAATATATTACAGGCAACTATTATGAACAAAATTAACAATAATAAATATAAAAAATTAAATAAAAAATTTCTTGATGATGCCTTAATGACATCTATTGCAGGTATCTCTGCTGCTATGAAGAATACAGGTTAAATGATTGAATTATTAATTGCCTTTGGGGCAGGACTTATAAGTTTTTTATCTCCATGTGTTTTACCTTTAATACCAGGTTATATTTCTTTTATTACAGGAAACTCTTTGAATGACTTATTAGAAAGTAAAAAAATTAACATAAAACCCTTAATATTATTCACCTTAGGATTTTCCACTGTTTTTATTATATTTGGGGCAGCTGCTTCTTACTTAGGGCAAGTATTACTACAAAATTCAGAAACATTAAGAATAATTGCTGGTTTAATTATCATTATATTTTCTTTACAATTAATTGGAATCATAAATATTAATTTTTTAAATTTCGAAAAAAAGATTTATACCAAAAAAAATAATAATATTTGGTTTTCATTTATTATCGGTATGGCTTTTGGTTTTGGATGGACACCTTGTATTGGTCCAATTTTGGGTTCAATTCTTGCATTAGCTTCTACAGAAGAAACAATATTTAAAGCTATAATATTACTTAGCTTTTATTCACTTGGGTTAGCAATACCGTTCATTTTATCAGGTTATCTAATGCAAAGATTTTTGATGTTTTCTAAAAATTTTAAAAAGAATATTAATTTAGTCACAAAGGGTGGAGGTGTAATACTTTTAATAACTGGAGCTCTAATTTTGACAAACCAATTGCAAATTTTAGGCTACTATATTTTAAACTATTTACCATTTTTGCAAAATTTCGGTTAATAGGTTAATAA
Source organism: uncultured Candidatus Pelagibacter sp. (assembly GCA_905618915.1). GTDB lineage: Bacteria > Pseudomonadota > Alphaproteobacteria > Pelagibacterales > Pelagibacteraceae > Pelagibacter. Next base: position 66,371 of record CAJQTI010000002.1, read on the forward strand.
CAATCTATACTTATGAAAATTTATCAAATTGATTCAAGTGCCAGAAAAGAAGGGTCAAGTTCAAGAGCACTAGCAAAAAAATTATTAGATAAGATCAAAAAACCAGGTGATGAAGTAATTTATAGAGATTTAGATGATGATATGCTTTTTGTTAGTGGCTTAACCGAGTCTGGAATGAAAATCCCAGAAAAAGACCAGACTGAAGAGCATAAAAAAATGTTTGAACTATCAGATAAACTTGTAAGTGAATTAAAAGAAAGCGATATAATTATAATTTCAGCGCCAATTTATAATTATGGTCCTCCAGCAACTCTTAAAGCTTGGTGTGACCTAGCAGCAAGAATTGGTGAGACTTTCAGGTTTAAACCTAATGGGAGAAGAGAGGGATTGCTTAAAAATAAACAAGCTTATTTAGTAATTACTTCGGGTGGAACTAAATTAAATAGCTCAGAGGATTTTTTAACTCCCTGGTTAAAATTCATATTAAATTTCTTTGGAATTGAAAAAGTTGAAGTAATAAGTGCTGATCAAATGGCGTTGGATTATGAGAAATCAATTAAAGAAGCTGAAAAACAAATTGAAAATATCATTTAATGAATTTATTAAATAAAAAAGATTACAAGTTATATTCTAATTTTCTAAATACCTTAGCAAAAGACCTAAATAGATTTTATTTTTCAAAACTTAACAAAACTTTCAAGATATCTAACAAACTTAAAGATAAAGGTTATGACCCAGTAACAACATCTGACAAAGCATTTGAAAAATTTATTAGATTAAAGATTAAAAAAAAATTTCCAAGTCATCAAGTTATAGGTGAAGAGTTTGGTCACAAAAAATCAACTAGTGATTACACGTGGGTTATAGATCCAATTGATGGGACAAGATCATTTGTAATAGGTAATCCAACATGGAGCAATTTAATATCTCTAAATTTTAAAGGCAATCCCGTTATAGGATTAGCAAATTTTCCAATACTAAATAAATACTATTTAAATTTTGACAATAAAAACTCTTTTGTTTTTGAAAAAAGTAAAAAAAGAAAAATCTCTGTTTCAAAAAATATATCGTTTAGTCAGATCAAAGTATCAGGGGCTTTTCATGGGGCAATCTCTCTTAAACAACAAATGACAATTCCAAAAGTTTTAAAATTAATGCAATTTCCAACTGCAGATGCATTAAGTTACTCCCATTTATGTGAGGGAAAAATTGATGTTGTTTTTCAAGCTACTAATAAAATTTGGGATATTCACCCATTGATACCAATTATAAAAGCTGCAGGAGGAGTTGTTACAACTTGGGATAATAGAGATGCAGTTAATGCTGGAAGTATTTTAGTTTCAGCTAATCATTCTATTCATAATAAAATGCTTAAACTTTTAAAGCCAGTTTCAAAATAAATGCACACAAGAACTAAAAAAATATTAGATTTTTGGTTTAAAGACACTCCACCAAAAAAAAGATTTCAAAAACATAAAGATTTTGATGCACTAATAAAAAAGAATTTTTTAAAAGATTATGAGCTAGCCGGTTCAAATGAGTATGATGACTGGCAAGATAGCCCCCTTGGTTCTTTATCTCTAGTTATTTTATTTGATCAATTTTCAAGAAATATGTTTAGAGATGACCCAAAAGCCTTTAGCAAAGATCATAAAGCAAGGTTGATAGTTAACGATTCTGTTTATGCAGGCTTTTTAGATGAAATGGATCAAGATCAAAGACTTTTTATGATATTACCACTAATTCACAGTGAAGAGATCACAGATCATGATATGGCATATTATTTGCTAGATAAATTCTTAAAAGATCATCCAGGTTTAATCTCTATAAAAAAATCTTGGAAAGATCACACTTTAGTAATAAAGAAATTTCACAGATATCCTCATCGAAACTTAGTGTTGGATAGAAAATCTACTCCTGAGGAAATAGAGTTTCTAGCTCAACCAAATTCATCCTGGTAAAATGTTCACTAAGTGAACAGATAAAATAAGGTATTCAATCTTTGCATTGCTGTAGTGACAATATTTCATTTCAATATCTTAGTGCGCTGTCTATAAGGAGCGTACAAAATTAAAAAATTAACATTATCTTCTCTCTCTATTAGATAGTTAATATTAGCTTCCCTCGAAAGAGGGAAGTTTCTTATTGTCATCATCTCCACTGAATTATATAAATTTTAAATGAATTTCAAATTTGTTTATAAAATATGTACAAAATCAGAATGGCAAGAAATTAAGAGCAATGGTCAACTAACAGGTTCTAAAAAAGATTTAGAAGATGGTTACATTCATTTTTCAAGTGATGATCAAGTTGCTGGAACTCTTAAAAGATTTTACCAAAACCAAAAAGATTTAATTTTATTAAAAGTAGATACTTTAAAGCTAGATCATTTAGTTTGGGAACAAGCATCAAATGGAACCATGTTTCCACATCTTTATTCACCATTAGATATTTCTAATGTAGTAAATGAATTTGATATCACTTTAGATGATGAAGGCACTCACGTTTTGCCAAATATTTTTTAACTGATCTTTTAAGGGGGTCACCCTTTCGGTAAACTCCAAAAGAGTTCCCCTGTAAGTCAGCGGTTTACGCTAAAATCTATAATAATAGATTTTTTATTTTCTATGGTCTTATTAGGTCTTTGATTATTAAATCACACCAGTTATGTGTCAGGTGGTGATAAGTTCATAATCAACCTCCTTTATTGATATTAAGACAATATCATTTCTAAAAATTACATTCAAAATATTTATTTTACTTTAAGTGAAATAAATCAATTGTATGCAACCTAGCAAAGTAATACGATCTCAATAATTTAAGAAACCTTCTTACAATATTTTCTTCCGTAAAAAAGTTTTACAACTTTTAATTATAATTAATCTTTTGACGCAATCTTATTAACTAGAGGTCTCATAATTGGAGCCAGAGTAAAAGCTGCAAATAAAGCAACTGGAAAAGCAAACAACCAAGAGTTAAAATATCTTTCTAAGAACCCATTACTAACACCAGTGTTTACAGCAGTAACAACACCACTCATTATAACACTCATTCCAAAAGCCATAAAAATCATAAATAAAGTTTGAGAATATTTTTTTGAAATCATAATTAATTATTTCCTAACAGGTTGACCATTAATACACCTATAATAATTAAACCCAAACCAATCATTGAATAAAGATTTGGTACTTGATTAAATCTAATTACACCAATAATTACAGTTGAAATAATTGTTAATCCAGCAAACGAGGCATAGGTAATCCCCATTGGTATATTTTTCATAACCATTGATAAAGCATACATGCATAAAACAATTGTTATGGCCGTGATAATACTTGGTATTAGAAGAGTGAACCCTGCAGCATTTTTTGCAAAACTATTTGATGTGACACCTAAAAAAACAGCTAATGCTAAAAATAGGTATGATGTTGTCATGTTCATTTAATTATCTTAAATGAAATCTTTTTAAAATTATATAACTACTTTAAAACCTTCAAAATCAGGCAATCCTACATATCCGTTAAAATTTGGGGGTCCAAGATATAAATTTCCTTGTAGTGTAGGATTTTTATGAGCTAATTGAAATGAATCAGATTTTGTCCAGTTAATAAAGTCACTCTCGGTATTCCATTCACTATGAAAAATATAAAGAGAGAATTCTTTATTTACCTTACCTTTGAATAAGTTGAATTTCTTAAAGCCTTTCACACCATGAGTCTCTTGTTCACGATTTTTCCAAGCTGTTTCAAATTCATTTTCTTTGCCAGACATAACTTGAAGTCTACTCATTGCTAAATACATAAAAACTTATTTCTTTATTATTTAAAGTTGGGACACTTAAGAAAATCCCAACTCTATTAATTAAGGAGATTTATCTTACAATCCATGTGGTCAAAATATACATGAAGCATTACCGTGACAAATATTGCTTTTATTAATATTTTTAATTACCACCAACCCATTACTCTGCCATTACCAGCAATAATTAAGAGACAAGTTAGAACATGAAGCAGAACCCAGAATGTTCTAAAAGCTAATGCTTTCTTAACATCTGTTTGTTTAATAGGTAAAAACTCAGGCTTATCTTCATCATTAATGCCAATTGGCATTCCAACTGTTCTAGCCCATATTTTTAACCAACGTCTTTGACCAGTCATATTTTTAACTTTTGTATTATTTATTAATTTTGTAAATACATTTTTTAATTGATTTGAAGAAGTAGTCTAATTTTAGAAAAACTATTTGATGTGACACCTAAAATAAAAGCTAATATTAAGAATGCATACAAAGTAGCGAGATTCATTTAATAGCTCTAAATGAAATCCCGCTAAATATATAATTATTTGTTAACTTTAAAAAGCTCCATAGCTTTACCTAATAATTCTTCTGATTTAGCATGGTCGCCCGCATCATGTGCTGCCATACCTTGATCTCTTAGCATTTGTGCTTCTGCAATTTTATCATCTATGCTCTTTGCCATCATTGGGCAAGAACCTGCATAAACAGAACTTGTGAAAAGTACTAAGAATAATGTTATTACTATTTTTTTCATATGTTTCCTTTGTTGATAATTAAAGTAGATCAAACAATATGAATTTTTCATACTATTAACATAATCATTATTGTCACTTAGTATGTGCAAAATGTCTCAAGGAAATTGATAGGTTGTTATTTAGTTTAAGGTAACAAATTCCTCAGAAGATGTTGGATGTATGGCTGTCGTGTTGTCAAAGTCTTTTTTAGTAGCACCAGCAGTTAAAGCAACAGCTAAACTTTGAATAATTTCAGGACTGTCTTGGCCCAACATATGAATTCCTAAAACTTTATCAGTTTTCTCATCAACTAATAGCTTCATTAAAATTTTAGGTTTTTTATCAGCAAAAGTATATTTCATCGGTGAGAATTGAGTTTTAAATGTTTTAACTTTAATTCCAAGTTTTAGAGCTTCTTCACTAGTTATACCAACTGTAGATAATGGTGGGTCTGTGAAAACAGTGGAGGGTATATTTTTATGTGAAGCAGATCTTTTATTGTTACCAAATTCAGTATCTGCAAACGCATGACCTTCTCTAATTGCAACAGGAGTTAAATTGACCCTATCAGTTACGTCACCTATTGCATAAATATGATCAATATTGGTTTTTGAAAAATCATCAACAATAATAGCTCCATTTTTTTTCTGCAGAAGACCAATCTTATCAAGATTGAGTTGATCAACATTGGGGGATCTCCCTAGGGCTGATAAAACACAGGCTACTTTTATACTGGGTCCTTGTTTAATTTTGATTTCTAATCCTTCATTTGTTTCAGCAATATCTTCAATATTTGTATTAAATTTTATATCAATTCCTTTTTTGATCATTTCATCTTGCAATAAATTAGCTAAGTCTTGATCAAAACTTTTTAAAATTCTTTCACCACGGTAAATTAAAGTTGTTTTAACTCCTAAGCCGTTCATGATGCAGGCAAATTCAACTGCAATATAGCCAGCACCTAAAATACAAATATCTTTAGGGAGTTCTTTGATATGAAAAATATCATCCGATGTCAAAACCTTATCTTTTGCAGTATAAGCAGGCTTGTTACAAATTCCACCTGAGGCTATTAAAATTTTTTTTCCTTTAAATTCTTCATTGTTTATTAGAATTATCTCAGAATCTTTAAATGAAGCATAACCATCTATTCGGTCAACTTTATTTTTTTCTAAAATAGACTTGTAAATATTATTTAATCGATCAATTTCTTGATCTTTGTTTTTAAGTAATGTTTGCCAGTTAAAAGGGATTTGTTCTGGTATTTCCCAGCCATAAGACTTAGCGGTATCAAAATCACTGTTAAATTGAGCCGCATAAGTGAAAAGTTTTTTTGGAACACACCCTCTATTAACACAAGTGCCTCCATAATTTAAACCTTCTGCAATTAAAACTTTAGCTCCATAATTGGCTGCAATTCTTGCAGCTCTTACACCACCTGAACCAGCACCAATAACAATTAAGTCGTATTCTTTCATATAAAATTATAATCCTAATCTAAATAATGATTTAACTTTTTAAAATGTTATTTTTGTCACTTTGCATGTGCAAAATGCCTCAACAAGATATTTGTAGTTATATTAATTCCAGTATTTCCCATTATTAAAATCAAATTCTTCCAGTGAACTTTCTTTGATTTTTACTGAGTAACCAGGTGAAGTAGGAGTCACATATCCTCCACTCTTAATAATTGCTGGATTTTCAAAGTGCTCTGAACAGCTTTCAGCATATTCGCTTAAGGTTAAATCGTTATTGGTAATAATAAATTTATTAATTAGATTTAAATGTTGAACATATTCACATAATCCAATTCCACCAGCATGAGGAATAACTGGTATATTAAATTTACTTGCCATTAATAAAACGGGTATAATTTCATTGATACTTGCAATTCTACAACTGTCAATTTGACAGTAGTCTAAAGATTTATTCTCAATAAACTGTTTAAACATAACCTTATTTTGTATCATTTCTCCAGTTGCTAACTTTACATCAGGATGTGCATCTTTAATTTTTTTAAACCCTAGAATATCATCAGGATTTGTCGGTTCTTCATAGAACATAATGTCAAATTGTTTTAATTTTCCTATGTTTTCAATAGTTTCATTAACACTCCAGACTTGATTTGAGTCGACCATTAGTTTTTTATCTTTTCCAATTATACTTCTAATTAATTTGCACCTATGAATATCTCTTTCAATATCCTGACCCACTTTCATTTTAAAATGCGTCCAACCTTTATCTAAATTTTCTTTTGCTAGTCTAGTCATCTTATCATCAGAGTATCCAAGCCAACCAACTGCAGTTGTGTAAGCTGGAAAAATGGTTGAGTTTAATGTGGAAGTATCTCCAGGTAATTTCTTTTTATTTTCATTAATAATATCTGCTGCTTCCTTTTTTGTTAAGACATCATCTAGGTATGTAAAGGAAAGTTTATCAATTAAATCGTTAGTATCTAAGTCAATAATATACTGCCACAAAGGTTTTTTATGATATTTAGAAATCAAATCCCAAATTGCATTAAAGAAAGCTGCTGCTGCAATATGTGTTACTCCTTTTTGAGGACCTACCCAACGTAGCTGACTATGGTTTGTTACTTTTTCCCAGATTGTAGAAATATTTTTTTCAATATCTTCAATTTCTTTGCCTTCAATAAATTCTTTAAAGTAGTCTATTGAATTACAGCATAAATCGTTACCTTTACCAATTGTAAAAGTTAACCCTACACCAGATAAGTTTTTGTCATCTGTTTCAATTGTTACATAAGCTGCTGAATAATCACAATCTACATGTACCGCATCCGTTCCTAAATTTTCTTTAGATGTAGGAAAACGGATATCACGAGTAATAACTTTTAAAACTTTCATATAAATAAAATATATTTACTCTATCTTATTTTTGTTAATATTAATTCTTATTGTTACATTGCCTGTGCTTAATAACTTAATCTAAATTTATTGCTTTAAAATAATATAAATATTGCTATTGTTTTATTTATGATTGAAAAATTTAATGGAATTCTTTACTTAATTTTATTTGTAATACATTTTTTAGGTACAGGTGCTTATGCTTATCAAATGATTATTGGAAACCAAAAATTTAGAGAAAAATTTCAAATAGACAAAACAGCAGCAACTATTATGAGGATGGCAGGCGCTATATTTCTTGGTTCTTTCTTGATGGCAATATATGTTATGTTTGTTAGACCAAATGGTGTTGAAGGAACATGGGCGTTTTTCAATTTAGTCTTTGTTCAAAATCTTTGTGTCTTTATTGTTAATACTTATTCAATTAAAATTGATAAGACGGGTGTTATGAACGATTCTAACGAAGCTATTATTGCGCCATTAGTTTTTACAATTATTAGTGCAGTGCTTTGTTATGGATTAGCTGAGAAAATTTATATTTAAAGCCAATTTGGAAAAGGTAAACCTTTTTCCTCTAGAAATTTTTTATTAAACATTTTAGTAGCGTACTTTTCACTTTTATCACAAAGGATTGTGACAATAGTTTTGCCAGGTCCAAGTTCTTTACCCATTCTGATTGCGCCAGCAATATTAATTCCACAGCTAGTACCAAGGCTTAAACCTTCGTTTTCAATTAAATCATAAAGTATTGGAAGAGCCTCATGATCATCAATAGAGTAGGCATCATCTATTTTAGCATTTTCAAAATTCTTTGTAATTCTGCTTGATCCAATACCTTCCGTAATTGAGCCACCTTCAGATTTTAATTCACCATTTTTTATATAATTATAAAGAGCAGAGCCTTTTGGATCGGATAAAAATATTTTAATATCTTTATTCTTTTCTTTAAGAGCATTGCTTACTCCCGAGATTGTTCCACCTGTTCCTGATGAACATACAAAGCCATCAATTTTACCTTCAGTTTGTTCCCAGATTTCTTTACCTGTTGTTTCATAATGACCCTTGGCATTTGCAACATTGTCAAATTGGTTAGCCCAAACAACTCCATTGTTATTTGATGGTCTTAGTTCATCAGCAAGTTTTGCTGCAACTTTTACAAAATTAGCATCATCTTTATATGGTTTTGCTGGAACTAGACGTAAGTCAGCACCCATATTTCTTAGTAAGTCTTTTTTTTCTTGAGTTTGATTGTCATTCATCACAATTATCGTTTTATAACCAAGTGAATTACCAAGAAGACACAATCCTATACCAGTATTACCAGCAGTACCTTCAACAATAGTTCCACCTTTTGAAATTAATTTTTTATTTTCAGCATCTTTAATTAAAGCAAAAGCAGCTCTATCTTTAACTGAGCCACCTGGATTCATAAATTCAGCTTTACCGTAAATATTACACCCAGTAATCTCTGAAGCCGCTCTTAATTTGATCAGTGGTGTATTACCAATGCCTGAGATAAAATTATCGTGAAAATTTTTCATTAGTTAGAAGTGTCTTTATCTGCCTCTTCAACAGCATAAGGTTTAAATTCTTTTGTAGCTGTTCCAACATTCTTTGCGGGTATCCCAACCATTACTGCATTTTCTGGAACATCTTTAGTTACTACAGCATTTGCTCCAACTTTAGCATTAGTTCCAATTACTACTGGTCCTAATATTTGAGCACCGGAACCTACTACAACACAATCATTTAGTGTTGGATGTCTTTTAACCATTCTTTGTTGGTTTGAATTAATACTTGGTGCTATTCCACCTAGTGTTGCCATATGATAAATTGTTACGTTATTTCCAATTTCAGAAGTTTCACCGATAACAACACCCATACCATGATCAATGAATAAATTTTTTCCAATTTTTGCACCCGGATGAATTTCTATACCTGTTAAAAATCTGGATAGTTGAGAGATAAATCTCGCAATAAGATCAAACTTTGCTAGATAAAAAAAGTTAGCAATTCTATGAAAAAAAACTGCCTTAACTCCAGGATAAGTTAAAATTAAACTTAACTTAGACTTAGCGGCAGGATCTCTATCAATTATAGATTGTAAAAAATCGCTCATAGTGTGCTTAGGTTGACCTATTGATTAATAATTACTTATGATTTATATAATCATTAAATGTTTAATTTAAAGGAAAAAAATTAATGTATAAAAATACTAACTGCTTTCATTTAGCAATACCATGTGGTGATTTAGAAAAAGCTAAACATTTTTATAATGAGGTTTTAGGCTGTAGATTAGATAATTCAGCTCAGGAATGGGCGGATGTAGATTTTTGGGGAAATGAGTTAACTCTTCATGCAAGTGAGCATAAGCTTGAAAATGAGAGACATGATGTGGATATGGGTAATGTTTCTGTGCCTCATTTTGGTGTACATCTATCGAGAAAAAATTTTAATGAACTTAAAAATAGACTTAAAGAAAAAAATGTTAAGTATCATGATGAACCTTATTTAAGATTTAAAGGAACTGAATATGAGCAAGAGACAATGTTTGTTCAGGATCCAAATAATAATGTTCTAGAGATCAAAACACTTACAGCTAATCCAGATTAGTATCTTTACTATAAAGAGTTTTTAGAATAATTTTTCACTATAAAATGAATCCAGATTACAAAGCAATAGCAGCTAAATTAAAGTTTGAAGGTAGGGCCTTTATAGATGGTAAGTATGTTGATGCTATTAATGGTGAAAAGTTTGAGAATATTAATCCTGCAACTGGTGAAACCCTTTGCTCTGTAGCAAAATGTAATCATAAAGATGTTGATTTAGCAGTTAAAGTTTCAAGAAAAGCTTTTAACAGTGGTGTTTGGTCAAGAACATCTCCAGAATTTAGAAAAGATATATTACTAAAGTTTGCAGAATTATTAAGACAAACAGGTGAAGAAAATTCAGTTCTTGAATGTGTAGATACTGGAAAATTAATTGGTGATTGCATTAATGAAGTTGCAAATGATGCTCCAATGCATTTTCAATGGTATGGAGAATTAATAGATAAAGTATTTGGTAAAGTTGGACCAACTGAACCATCGCTAACTAGTTTAATTATTAAAGAACCAATTGGTGTAGTTGCAGGTGTTGTTCCATGGAATTTCCCTTTAATGATGGCAGTATGGAAAATGGCTCCAGCATTAGCTGCGGGATGTTCAGTTATAATTAAACCAGCAGAAGATACACCATTAACTGCTATTAGAGTTGCACAAATTGCTAAGGAAGCAGGAATTCCAGATGGAGTTCTTAATATAATTCCAGGTTTTGGTGATGTAGGTGAAGCACTAGGAAGACATCAAGATATTGATGCAGTTTCATTTACAGGTTCAACTGAAGTTGGTGGTTTATTCATGAAATATTCAGGTGAAAGTAATTTAAAAACAATTGGTTTAGAGATGGGTGGAAAAAGCCCATTCATAGTTTTAGAAGATGCAAAGATTACAGATGATTTAATTGATAATGCAATTAACTCTGCTTTTTGGAACGGTGGCCAAAACTGTTCTGCAAACATGAGGCAGATAATCCACAGTAAAGTAAAAGATGAATTTTTAGATAAAGTTTCAAAAAAAGTAAAAGCCCTCAAAGCTGGAGACCCGCTAGATCCGGAGAGTAATATGGGGTCAATGATTTCTAAAAAACATTTAGCAACAGTAGATGGTTATATTCAAAAAGGTATTGATGAAGGGGCTAAACTTTTATTTGGTGGTGTCTCAGGTGGAGATCAAAAAGGTTTTTATGCAAAACCAACTTTATTTGATGGTTTAAAAGAAAATATGACAATTGCACAAGAAGAAATTTTTGGTCCAGTATTAGGAGTGCTTACAATCAATAGCGATGAAGAAGCATTAAAAATAGCAAGTAACTCTAAGTACGGTTTGCATGCTAGTGTTTTTACTCAAGACATTGATAGAGCCTTTCATATGGCTAAAAGTCTTCCTTGTGGAACTGTTTCGGTTAACACTTTCTCAGAGGGAGATATTAAAACACCATTTGGTGGATACAAACAATCAGGTTCATTAAGTAGAGATCAAGGTACAGAAGCGCTAGATCAATACCTGCAGACTAAGACTATTTGGATTAGTCATTCTTAAAATAATTTAATCAATTAATATAAGCTAGTTTAACAATAGCATTTAACGCAAAATGGACATCTATTTTATTTGTAGCATTAATACTTGATTGAGTTGTTCAGGGTAAAAAAAGAGTTTAATAAGACTTAATGGAATATTTATTATTAGGTTTTATTACTGGGCTTAGTTTGATCTTAGCAATTGGTGCCCAAAATATTTTTGTAATAGAGCAGGGATTAAAAAAACAATATATATTTCTTGTTTGTATAATTTGCTCAATATCTGACTTGGTATTAATATTTTTAGGTATTTTTTTATTTCAATATTTTGGTAATTTTTTTAATTCTATAATAGAGCTTATTTTAAATATTCTCTTATTTATATTTTTAGCACATTTTATTTATGGAAAGATATCTATTCAAAAAAATAAGATTAACTTTAATCAAGAGGTAAAAAGTATCTCATTAACAGGGATAATAACTAAAACTCTAGCTTTTACATATCTCAATCCACACGTCTATTCAGATACAGTATTCTTTCTGGGAAATTTTTCTAAAAATTTATTAATTATTGATAAATACTACTTTGGAATTGGGGCTTCAATAGCATCATTTCTTTTCTTTTTTACAATAGGATATCTTTCAAAATTTTTATCTAAATACCTTCAAAGTGATAAAATATGGAGAAAGATTAATCTATTTATAATATTTTTTATGAGTCTATTAGCTTTGTTTGTTTTATTTGAGATAATTAATTAGAAAAACCATATTTTCTAAGTCTCTCATCAGCAGTTCTTGCATGAGCTTCCATGCCTTCATATCTTGATATTCTAGCACAAGCAGCTCCCACAGTTTTTGTAGATTCTTTAGTCATTCTTTGGAAACTTAAAGTTTTTATGAATTTTCCAACAAATAAACCACCAGTGTAACGACCTGCACCTTTAGTAGGTAATATATGGTTTGTTCCTGAGCATTTATCTCCATAGGCAACTGTTGTTTCTTCACCAATAAATAGTGATCCGTAGTTTTTTAGTCTTTTATGAAACCATTCTAAGTTTTCAGTTTGAACTTCTAAGTGTTCTGGAGCGTACTCATCACTGATTGTTGCCATTTCTTCATCGGTATCACAAAGAATAACCTCACCATAATCTCTCCAAGCAGCTTCAGCACTAGTTCTTGGAACCTCAGGTAAATCAGCAATTAATTCTGGAACTCTTCTCATCACTTCATCGGCAACTCTTTTACTCGTAGTGTATAACCAAGCGGGAGAATTATAACCATGCTCTGCTTGACCAACTAGGTCAACAGCAACCATTTCCGCATCTGCTTTATCATCTGCAATAACAGCAATTTCTGTTGGACCTGCAAATAAATCAATTCCAACTTTACCAAATAAAATTCTTTTTGCCTCTGCAACAAATTGGTTTCCAGGACCAACTATAATATCAGCTGAAGGGTTATTAAATAATCCATTAGTCATTGAAGCAATACCAGGTACACCACCTAAATTTAAGATTACATCAGCTCCACAAAGATCAGCTGCATAAACTATAGTTGGATGAGCGCCAATACCTTCTTTGGGAGGACTACATGCAATTACATTTTTAACACCTGCAACTTTAGCAGTTGTTACACTCATAACAGCTGAGGCTATGTGAGCATATCTTCCACCAGGTATATAACAACCTGCGGTATTAACAGGAATTAATCTTTGACCTGCAAACAAACCTGGAGAAAGCTCAACTTCAAAATCTTGTCCATAATTTTTTAATTGTGCTTCAGCAAATGTTCTAACCCTGTCGTAAGAAAATTGAATATCATCTTTAGTTTTTTGATCTAAGTTTTTTTTAATTTCTTCGATTTTTTCTTTAGAGACAATAATATCACCATCATACTTATCAAATTTTTTTGTAAGATCTATACAAGCCTGCTCTTTATTTTCTTCAATATCTTTTAATAAACCTTTAACAATTTCTGTAGTTTTTGTATCATCTGTTGATGATGTCTTAGGTGATTTTTTTAAATAAGTTATAGTCATTATTCTCTCTCATTAATCTTAAGTTTTATTTTAAGCAATAATAAAGTTATTTCAATGAAGAATTAATCTAAAGCAACAACAGCTGCAGCGATTGATGCCAATCTTGCTGGTGCTTCGTCAGATCTACTAGTTATTACGATTGGAACTTTTCCACCTATCACAACACCAGCCGCACAAGCACCCATAAAATATATCATCATTTTAACTAAGCTATTTCCAGTTTCAACACTTGGAACTAGCAATACATCTGCTTGACCTGCAACAAGGTTTTTAACTCCCTTGATAGCTGCAGATTTCTTTGAAATACTATTATCAAATGCTAAAGGACCAAAAACATCAGCATTTAAATTATCTTCTTTTGCAAGTTTTGTAATTTCATTTGCATCAATGGAGCTTGGTACACTATCTAAAACTTCCTCTGTTGCAGAAAGAACAGAAACTTTAGGTCTCTCAATTCCTATACGATTTGAAAAATCAATTACATTTCTTAAAATATGCATTTTTGTTTTAACATTGGGTAAAACATTTAAAGCACCATCAGTAATTATAAGTGGTTTACCATCCTTTGCAGTAGTCATGTGCCAAATGTGGCTAAGTCTAGTTTTCCCAAGTAAATTATATTCTCTTTTTAAAACTTCTTTCATCAAGACATCTGTATGAATATGACCTTTGACAATAATTTTTACCTTATCTTCACTTGCAAGTTTTGCTGCTATTGCTGCTGTATTATTTTCTACAGGCTCATCAATTATTTCAAAAGAAGAAATATCCCATTTTAATTGTTGTGCACATTTTAGGATTTCTTTTTTATCTCCTATAAAAATTGGTGTAATAAGATTTTCTCTTACAGCATCTTGAACTGAGAGCATTGGTAAGGGTAAACCTGCATTGACTATAGCTGCATTTACACCTTTTTTTTTATGGGCATGATCTAGTAAGTTATTGGGGCAAACGATTTCTTTATTTGAAAGCATGAGGTATATTTAGACTGAATTATTAGAAAGTATATACTGTAAATTAACAATGATTAAGCCTTTTAAAATAAGCATTCCTGATAAAACACTGTTAGAAATTTATACTAAGGTGAAAAATTATCCATGGCATGAAATGCCTGATGATGGTGGTTGGGAATATGGAAGTAACCTTGATTATATGAAGGAGATCTCAAGTTATTGGGTTAATGATTTTGACTGGAGAAAACACGAAGCAGAAATAAATAATTTTTCAAATTTTACAACTATTGTAGATGATATTGAAATGCACTTTATTCATGAAAAAGGTAGTGGCTCTAACCCAACTCCATTACTTCTTATGCATGGATGGCCTGGATCAGTTGTAGAATTTTTACATATAATTGAAAAACTTGCACACCCTGAAAAATTTGGTGGAAATGTAGAGGATGCATTTGATGTTGTGGTACCGTCTTTACCTGGGTTTGGGTTTTCAGGTAGACCGTCTAAGCCAGTAGGTCCTAGAAAAATGGCAGCTATTTTAAATAAACTAATGACAGAAAATCTTAAATATAAAGATTATTTGGCGCAAGGTGGAGATTGGGGAGCAACTATTGCTAATTGGATAGGCTATGATCATTCTAAAACTTGTAAAGCAATTCATATCAATTGTTTAACTATGCGTCACCCAGAAGGCACTAAAACTAAAGAAGAAGAAGAGTGGCAAAAAAGATTTGATAAAGATCAATTTATGCAGGATGGTTATAGAACTCAACAAGCAACAAAACCACAAACATTAAGCTATGGAATGATGGACAGTCCAGTTGGTGTTGCAGCTTGGATTATTGAAAAAATGTATTCTTGGTCTGATTTAAAGAATGGTGATATTGAAAGTGCTTATACAAAAGATACCTTGTTGGCAAATATTATGGTTTATATCGTTACAAAAACTTTCAATACAGCTTCTTGGATTTATTATGGAAGAAGAGAAGAGGGGGGACGTTTTTTTCCAAAAAATTTCCATAAGATGCAAATTCCAACTGCAGCTGCAATTTTCCCAGCTGAAATGTCGGAATGGCCACCCCGTTCTTATGTAGATAGAATTTTTAATATTACTCAATGGACAGAAATGCCAAGTGGCGGACATTTTGCTGCAATGGAACAGCCAGAGTTACTAATTAAAGATATTGTAAAATTTGCTAGAACTATTCGTTAACTAAAAGTTTTTTCTAGGATCCTTTAAAGTTTTAATTTTATTAAGTACGCCTGTTATTTTCATAGTGATGAAAACCACATACACAAAAACAAATCCTAAAGCCATAGTTGATAGAACAGTATATATTGCTGTCAGATTTTCTAGTTTAAACCAACTTTCAACACCTGGATTAGAATAATAAAGGAAGTTCCAGAAAGTAAAAAAAATGATTTCGTATACTATAATAATTTTAAATACTGGACGCATATTAGATACATATTATAGTAGTTTTATTTTATTAAACTATTTAATTCTTCCAATACATTCTTTGTAATTTTAATCTCTTTTTTAAGATTATCTTTATATCTATGGTATTTGCTTTGCCCTGGATAAAGAATTTCTTTAACTCCCTTTATTTTAGGTAGTTTTTTAATTGTTTTAATATTGTTTTTTATTCTTTTATTAAAAGAATTTCCTACAAACAAATTAGGCTTCATTACAAAAAATAAATGACCTACATTTTGAGGACCGCTAAAATCTGTAAAAGGGTCTTTAACTCGACCAGCATGATTACCACCCGTTAAAACACCACTTAAAATATCAACCATCCAAGCTAATCCAGAGCCTCTAAATCCAGCAATAGGTAATTGAACACCTTCTAATGCTTTTTTAGGGTCTGTTGTCGGTTTACCAAATTTATCTAAAGCAACACCTTCGGGAATTTTTGTTCCTTCTCTTGCGGCAACTCTAATTTTTCCTCTATTAATCATTGATATTGAAGTATCCAAAATAAAAGGAACTTTAGACCCAGTTGGCGTTCCAAAACAAATTGGATTTGTACCAAATAAACTTTTTAACGCTCCATGGGGTGCAACAGCTGGAGGTGCATTGGTAAATATCATAACCATTAAATCTTTTTTAACAGCCTGCTCAGCATAATAACCAGACAAACCATAATGTCCGCTATTTTTAACTGCAACTAAACCAATACCAGTTTTTTTGGCGTTGCTTATAGCGGTTTTGATAGCAATATCTGCTGCAACAAAACCAATGCTATTATTTGCATCAACATGAGCAATTGATTGAGAAATTTTTTTAATTTTTATTTTAGCTTTTGGATTAATTATTTTTTTAGAAATCCGATCACAATACATCTTAAGTCTAGATAAACCATGTGATGGAGCACCAACTAATTCAGCATTAATTATAGCTTCTGAACAGATAGATGCATGCTCTTTACTTAACTTGTGATTGATAAAAATATTTTTGATAATATTTTTTAACTTGGAAGAATTCATAATTTAATAAAATATTACTTAACCTTTACCGTGCCATGGAATAGTTTTGGTAATTATTTTTCTTAAAGCAATATCAAACAAAAGACCAAGCATCCCCATTACAAAAATGGTTATCCAAATAACCTCATATTGAAAATATTTTTTAGCAACATTTTCAACAAATCCAATACCTGTTGTTCCAGCTAAAAATTCTGCTGCAACCAAAGTCCCCCAACACATTCCAACTGCAACTCTAACGCCTGTTAAAATTTCAGGTAATGAGTTTGGAAAAATCACATATCTTAATATTTGCCATTTCGATGCACCAAGTGAGTGAGAAGCATGAATTTTAGATAATTGAGTTCCAGAAGCACCAGCTCTAGCTGAGATAATCATAATTGAAAAAGATACCATAAATAATAAGAATACTTTTCCGACATTATCAATCCCAAATACAGTAATAACTAGTGGAGCCCAAGCTAGTGGTGGTACAGGTCTATATAATTCAATTAATGGATCAAAGAATCCTTTAGCAAATCTATTTAAACCCATCAACAAACCAAGTGGTACACCAAATATTATTCCAAGTACTAAACCTAAAAGTACCCTTAGGAAAGAATCCCATATGTGACCCATGGGTACTGGTATTTTAAATAATTTAAATTCACCAGTAACAACATTTAAAACTTTGCTTTTAAAGTTTGGTTTGACAGTTCCATCATTACTATGAACTGGGTACTTACCTGGGATAATATCTGCAATCCAATCTGGTAAAATAAAGCCAACAATTTTACTAACATCCATCATTTCATACCAAATCAGTGGAATATTTTTAAATCCAACACTTGGCTTTAATAAAAGTGTAAATTTTTTCAAAGTATCTGATGGTTTGGGTAGCCATCTACCAGAACCTTGCTCTGAACAGTTAGGACCACTTGAAATTATTGTTCCAGTAGGAAATAAAAATATATCAATTAATCTTAGACCTCCTTGCTCTTTTTTTTGAACTTTATCAAATTCTAAAATTGCCTGTTCCATATCATTGAGAGTTTTTGGAGGAAATATACTTGCATACTCTATCCTCCTTGCAATTTTGAGCACATCTTTTGCTAATATAGATGCCACTTCATGAGTTTCATCTAATTCTGATCTATATTTCTTAATTCCATCTTTGATCTCTTTAATCAAAGTTTTGTATTGAGTGTTATGATTTCTTAATTTAAAAAAATCATCACTAATAAATGTTAATTCTTTTGCAGCAGCGTCAAATTTTAATCCTTTTTTAGTTTCAGGAATAGTTGGAATTTCTATTGTATTTTCTACAGCAGTTCCAGAGGATCCCCAGCCACCTTGTGTTTTTAAAGCCTCAATTCTTTTATTTTCTTCTTCAATAGTTTTTTTTGGTGGATAACTTATTTTTTGAAAATCTTCAGTTAACCCAATAATTCTATTAGTTAGCTCGTTAAGTTTAATCTTTGTTTTATTCTCAAGAAGTATTTCGTTAGTTAGTAGAGGAATTGTTCTTTTAGTTTTTTTAATAAAATCTAAAAGCTTATCTTTATCTTGATTTCTTATTGTTGATGAATTTCTAATTTCATTAGCTAATTTTTCAATATTTTTATTCTCAGCTTTAATAATTGAAGTACTTTTAAATTCCCTTTCATTTATTGGAAACAAATATTTTAATGAAAGCATCGAGTCGTTAACTTTTGCAACTTGGCAAAGCTCATTAGCAGACTGAGGGTAAAAAGACTTTGCTAAATCCCATGAATAATAAAGCCATGCTATTAATAGAAAACTACTTCCAACAATAATCCAGTGAGCTCCACCTTTGGCTCTTTCAGGGTTCCCAAAAACAGCATCTATTTTTTCAGTCTTGGCTAATTTTATTCCATAAAGGATAGAACCTATAACGGCAAAGATAATTAAAAATGTTATAATACCTGTAATCATTTTAAATATCTTTACCCATTATTTCTTCTTCCATGTCCCAAATCATGGTCAGAATTTCTTCTCTTTTACTTCCAAAATCTTTAGTCTTTTTAATCTCTCTTAAATCACCATCTATTCCCATTGAAGCAAAGGGTAATTTATACTCCTTATGTATTCGGCCTGGTCTTGGTGCCATTACATATAATCTTTCACCAAGTAACAAAGCTTCTTCAACTGAGTGGGTAATTAAAATAATTGTTTTTCCTGTTTCTTTCCAAATTTTTAAAACTAACGACTGCATTTTTTCTCTTGTTAGTGCGTCTAGCGCTCCTAAAGGTTCATCCATCAAAATCAAATCTGGGTCATTAATTAAACATCGTGCAAGAGCAACTCTTTGCTGCATACCCCCAGATAATTGATAAGTTGGTGTATCCCCAAAGCCTTGTAAACCAACTATATTTAACCATTCATCAACTTTTTTTGCTGTTTTAATTGGATCTTCTTTTTTCATTCTCAAACCAAAGTCCACATTTTCAGCAACTGTTAACCATTCAAATAAAGCACCTTGCTGAAAAACCATTCCTCTTTCAACTCCTGGACCATTAATTTCATTTCCGTTAAGAGTAATTACTCCTGAAGTTGGCCTAAGAAAGCCAGCTGTAATATTCAGTAAAGTCGTTTTTCCACATCCAGAAGGCCCAAGAACAGTTAAAAGTTCTCCTTTTTTAAGTGTGAAATTTACATCTTTTAATGCATGAACAGTTTCTCCCTTTGGAGTTTTAAAGATCATGTTTAGATTTTGAGAAATTAAATCACTCATAGAAATAAAGTTATATTAAATTTTGTTTAAAAAAATAGGCACCAATTTAATAAATTGGTGCCTATCTAATTTTATCTTACTCTCTAAATTATAGAGGTAAAAAGCTTGTATCTACTGCTCCGTTAGGAGTACCCATTCCTTTTAAGAAACCATCAAGATTTCCACCTGATTCCATAGATTTTTTAGTATCTGCAGCATTCAAGAATACAAATCCACCTAAAGTTTCCTTCATATCTCCAAGTTTCATTTCAGCATCTTTTGCGATTACATTCATGTCACTTTTACCAGCTGCGTATCTAGCGTTAGCTTCATGAGTTACTTCTATGAAAGTTCTCAACATTCCTGGGTTTTCTTTCATAAATTTATCAGTAACAGATGTAATATCGATACCTTTGATACCTGCATCACGAGCTGCTTGAACTGTTAACAATCTTGTACCAACAGTTAAAGCTGCTTTAATAGAGTTACCACCAAATAAACAAGCCATTGAAACGTCACCAGAAACTAGTGCAGCAGCACCTTCTTCAGGATCCATTTGAATAACAGTCATTTTGCTTTTATCAGCACCAACAACTTTCATACTTTCATCAAAAACATACTCAGCCATAGTTCCTAGAGGAACTGCAACTTTTTTGCCTTCTAACTCAGAACCGTTAGCTGATGTAATACCAGAAGCTTTAGATGTAACACAAGTTGTACCACCCATTCCGTATTCCATAGCAACGTCTACAAGTTTTAAAGGTGCTTTAGATTTAACAGCATTAATAAATGGTACTAAACCTTGTGAGTAAGAGATATCTATATCTCCTGCTAACATAGCATCAGTCATTGCGCCACCATTTGAAAAGTTAGTCCATTTAACTGGAACACCCATAGCTTTATCAAACATCATTTTAACTTTATCTTCCTGATTTGGAGTAGGCCATTCTAAAAAGAACGCAACTCTAACTTCTTTAGCAGCAGCATTTGCAACTGATATAGATAAGTTAAGAGCAACTACTGTACCAAGAATAAAACTAATTATTTTTTTCATTATTATCCCTCTATTGTTAATTTAATTAAATTAACGCCATTAAAATCGAATTTAAGATAGATGTAAAACAAAAAAAAACTGTACACTTTCAGGTTGTAGTATTAAAGGTCACGGTATTTATGGATGTTAAGTGAAAAAATAATTGTAGAAAACCAATAAATTTAGTCTAATAGTTTTGCTTTAAATTATTTATTTATAGAGAGAAAAAAAAATATGAGCTCAGAAAATAGAACTGCAGTACCTAATTCACTAAATGAACATTGGATGCCTTTTACATCTAATAAAGATTTTAAAGCAAACCCTAGATTAATTACAGAAGCAAAAGGTGTTTACTTAAAAACTCACCATGGAAAAACGCAAATAGATGCGAGCTCAGGTTTATTCTGTAATCCACTAGGCCATGGTAGAAGAGAAATTACAGAAGCTGTTACAAAACAATTAGAAACATTAGATTA
Source organism: uncultured Candidatus Pelagibacter sp. (assembly GCA_905618915.1). Taxonomy (GTDB): domain Bacteria; phylum Pseudomonadota; class Alphaproteobacteria; order Pelagibacterales; family Pelagibacteraceae; genus Pelagibacter. The sequence goes on from CAJQTI010000002.1 coordinate 87,587, forward strand.
CGCACAACCGTTTCAACAAGGTTTCGGTGGTTCTTTTGAATTAGCTACAAGAATTTCAAAACATACACCAGGTGACTTAAATAAAATGTTTTTTACAATTTGTGGATCTACAGCTGTAGAGACAGCGATTAAAATTGCTGTTGCTTACCATAGAGCTAAGGGTCATGCAGAAAGATTTAGATTTGTTGGACGTGAACGTGGTTATCATGGAATGAACATTGGTTGTATTTCAGTTGGTGGAATGGTGAACAATATCAAAACATTCGCAAGTGTTCTAATGCCAGGTGTCCAACACATTAGACATACTCATTTACCAGAACATAAATTTGTTAGTGGTCAACCAGAGACTGGAGATTATTTAGCAAACGATCTAGAAACAATTTGTGCAAACTTTGGTGGTGAAAATATAGCTGCTTGTATTGTTGAACCGATTGCTGGATCAACTGGAACATTAGTTCCACCTAAAGGATATTTACAAAAACTAAGACAAATCTGTGACAAGCATGGAATACTTTTAATTTTTGATGAAGTAATTACAGGTTGGGGTAGAACAGGTTCTAAATTTGGTGCAGATGAATTTGGAGTAATACCAGATATTATGACAATGGCAAAAGCTACAACAAATGGTGTTGTACCAATGGGTGTTGTTGCTTGTAATGATTTTATTTATGATGCGGTAATGGATGCTTCACCAACAGGTGCAGTTGAATTATTTCATGGATATACTTATTCAGGAATTCCAGTGGCAGTTGCTGCAGCATTAGCAGTACAGGATATTTTTGAAAAAGATGATATTTTTAATAGAGCAAAAAATTTAGCTCCTTATTTCCAAAAAGGATTGTTCTCTCTTCAAGATTTAGAGTCGGTAGATAACATTAGAGGTTATGGAATGATGGGTGGAATAGACATGAAGCTAAACACTAAACCAGGTAAAGCTGGGTTTGAATGTTTTAAAGCATGTTATGAAGCTGGTGTTAACTTTAAAGCTACAGGAGACTGTTTAATTATAGCTCCTCAATTCATCTGTGAAGAAAAACATATTGATGAAATTATTGAAAAGTTAAGAACTGGTATTACTAATTACCAAAAAAACCAAAAAAACTAGACAAAATTAACTAATCAAAGAAAGTAGAGTTAACTATGAAAATAGGTGTACCTAAAGAAATTAAACCTCAAGAACATCGTATTGGATTAACCCCTGATAGTGTTAAAACTTTAATATCAGAAGGTCATGAAGTTTTAGTTGAAAATAATGGTGGTTTTGAAGCTGGTTTTGAAAATGAGCAATACACTAGCATTGGTGCAAAAATTATTGATAAAGCTGAAGATATTTTTAATGATGCAGATATTATTGTTAAAGTAAAAGAGCCTCAATCAGGTGAAGTCAACATGATAAGAGAAAATCAGATCGTCTACACTTATCTACATTTAGCAGCAGCTAAAGAATTAACTGAAGGTTTGATTAAATCTAAAGGTGTTTGCATTGCATATGAAACAGTAACTGACGACAACGGTAGATTGCCACTTTTAGCACCTATGAGTGCGGTTGCAGGACGTATGTCTGTTCAAGCAGGTGCACACTGCTTAGAAAAAAATCAAAACGGTAGAGGTTTGTTATTGGGTGGTGCTCCTGGAGTTGAAGGAGGTACAGTTGTTATTTTAGGAGGTGGAGTTGTTGGTGAAAATGCAGCAGTCATCGCAACTGGTATGAGAGCTAAAGTACATATTGTTGATAAATCAGAAGCAAGATTAAAACAATTAGTCGAAATGTTTGGCGATAAAATTATTCCTGAGCAAAGTGATAAAATAGATTTAAATAAATTAGTTGCAGAAGCTGATCTTTTAATTGGTGGTGTTTTAATTCCTGGTGCAGAAGCTCCAAAGTTAGTTACTAAATCAATGTTAAAATTAATGAAAAGAGGGTCTGTAATAGTTGATGTTGCAATTGACCAAGGGGGTTGTGTTGAAACTAGTAAACCAACAACTCATGGCGATCCAACTTATATTGTTGATGATGTTATTCACTACTGTGTAGCAAATATGCCAGGGGGAGTTCCAAGAACTTCAACAATAGCATTGAATAATGCAACACTTCCTTACTTAGTTAAAATTGCAAACAACGGTTATGCAAAAGCATTAAGTGAAGATAAACACCTTCTTGCAGGATTAAATGTTTGCAAAGGTCACGTAACGTATAAAGCAGTTGCAGATGTTTTTGGACACGAATATGTTGATCCATTAAAAACTCTGTAATCTTTTTAAAAATGTTGTCGGATAAAATTAAAGACTATTTAAATGAATATATTAGTCAGGAAGTTTATGTCCAAGTAGCTGTTGCAAAAGGTAAAAATAAAATCACAACAAATGCAGCAATTAATAAATATTTTGAAAGTAATCATTTTAAAGGATTAGCTGAAGGAAAGCCTTACAATACTTTTTTAAGTGATTTAGAAGATAAGTGCTTAGGAAAATTACTTAATTCTCCAATGAGAGACAGCAAGTCTAATGACAAAATTATTATTGAGTTACAGAAAAAACTTAATGAATTAAAAAATGATGAATTGAATGATACTTATTGGGAAGTTGAAACTGGTGAATTTCTTAAAGGTCAAGATGTTAAAGAAATAGAAGAAGAAAGAGACACCCTTATTAAATTTCTAACATCTAAAGATGAAGCAAATGAAACGATAGCTACTCTTTGTAAAAATTATGAAAAATTGTGTAAAGAGAAATATCCAGAAGCACCATTACCACTGGAAATTTTAGATAATTAGAAATTTAGACAAAACATTCCCAAAAATTTCTTTCTAAGATAGTTGATTTTTTAAAATTACTTTTAAGTTTACTTAAATTTTTATTCTTATTGTTCTTAAAAAGGATATCTAAATAATTAATATTATCTTTGGCAACTTGTTGGTACTCTTTTGATGAGTACATCTTAATCCAAGAGCTATATTTACTTTTTTTCCAATTTTTAATTTTTGAAAGTTTAAATCCAATCTCTCCATAACCAATAATACATGGAGATAAACTTGAGAATATATCAAGATTGTTACCATTTTTACCTACACTCAATACATGGTCTGTGTAAGCACTATTGGCACTCTCAACTTTAATATTATTAAGAGATCTAAGCGGTATTTTCCACTTCTTGCAGTAGCTAACGTGAAGTTTAATTTCGTGATCAATCCCTTTAATAAAATTTACTGACTTATTAATTTCTTCAAAGGACTTTGATTTATAGACAGTTAGAGCTAAAATTTTTAAGAATTGTTGCAAAAATATATAATCTTGAACTAAATACTTTTTAAAATTTTTATCGGGTAGTTTATTGCTTACTAAATCAGATAAAAACTTATGATCAGTATATTCAGACCATTCCTTATTACAGCTACTCTTTAATTTATAAAAATAAGTTTTTTTATTATTATAAATATCCACTATTCCTTAATCAAAGTTTTAATTTTAGAGAAATCAAATTTAGCGTCTTTTTTAAAGATCAATAATGTTATCATTGGTGTGAATGTTGCTAAAACAAAAGACCAAAATAATAATGCAGTTGAAATCCATAATGGAAAAGCGTCAGCAGGAATTAATCCACCAATTAAAATACTTTTATCAAAAGTCTGATTAGGAAACAAAAGCAATCCAGATATCAGTCCAATTATAACAGAGATTAAAGAAAGTTTCTCATTTGCATCACCTTTGAACATTCCATAAAAAATAGGAAATACTGCAGCACAACATAGTAGATCTGCAAATAAGAACATGAATAGAACGCTATATCCTTTTGATGCTATTAAAAAAACAATTACAGATAAACCACATATTAAATATCTAGAAAGCATAAGGTAACTATTCTTATTTTTTAAACTAATAAATTTATTTCCTTCAATAATAATTGTACTTGAGATCGCATTAATAAGTGTATCCATACTACTAATCACTAAGGCTAAAACTAAAATCAAAATTGAAATAGTTAACAAAGAATTAATTCCAGTAAATGGCTCAAGTAAAAGAGTAAAAAATAAAGTACTAGGGTCTGCTGCTTTATCAACTGATACTGCAAGAATTCCAAAGAAACCTAAAACAAGCATAAATGGAATTACAATAAAGAAGGCAGACATAAACCCTTTTCTTAAATCATCTGAACTTTTTGCTGCAAATACTCTTTGCCAAACACCTTGATCAAATAAGTTGGTTGCAAAAACAGCAATGAAGAAAGTTAAACCAGCAGTATAACCATAAAAATATTTACCACTCATTAATGTTCCAGCTTTTTCATTAACCAAATCCATTGAAAAAGTATTATTTCCAGAATTAAAAATATGATTGATAGCAAATATTAATAAAATCATAATTATAATAAATTGAATCTTATCTGTAAAAATTGAAGCTCTAAGGCCTCCATAAAGAGTGTACGATAGCGTAGCAACAATTATTATAAGAGAGGTTTGCCAAAGTGGAAACCCAGACATTAGATTAACAACTTTTGCAATCGCTGTAACTTCAGCTGCAAAATAAACAAACATGTACATTATTGTTAATAATAAAACTAAACGAAACATCGCCTTACCAAATCTAATTAAAACAAATTGAGTAAGAGTATTACCATTAGGCATAATTTTTCTCATTCGCTGACCAATTGTAATAAAGGCTAAGAAGGGTAGAGCTTGACCTAAGCCATAACCAATTATAGCACCCAAACCACCCCATGTTGCAGCTTCTGATGGGCCAATTAAAATCCACACACCAAAACATGAAGCAACTAAAGATGCGGTTAAAGATCTTTTACCTATTGATCTATCTGCATTTAAATATGAGTTAATTGAAAGTTTACCTTTTGAATAAACTATTCCAATAGCAGCAAATGCTAATGAAGTTAAAAGTAGAGTAATAATAGTAGTTGATTGATCTAGATATATTGTGTTCATTTTTTCCCTTCGTTGTGATTATACAACAGGTTCTTTGGGTATATTCTCAGCTTTTTATAGCACCCCAGAAACTGATATTCTTAAAAAAAGAATATAAAAGTTAATTAAAGAAATAATTAAATTAAGTCAAATTTTAACCCCAAGATGTGAACATTAAGTAGTGATATAATGTACTAAATTGTTGTGTTTGTTGAATTAACCTCATTAATAACTATATACACTCTAATAAATGTCCGAGATTCAAATATCCATTAACAACTTATCTAAAGTTTACGATAATGGTTTTAAAGCTCTTAATGATGTTAGCCTTAAAGTAAAACAAGGTGAAATTCTTGCAATGCTTGGACCAAATGGTGCAGGAAAAACAACTTTGATCAGTATAATTTGTGGAATTGCCAAACCTTCTTCAGGCACAGTCACAATTGATAATTTTGATATTATAAAAGATTATAGAGAGACGAGATCAAGAATAGGACTTGTTCCTCAAGAATTAAACTTAGAATCCTTTGAAACTGTTTTTGATACCGTGTCTTACTCTAGAGGATTGTATGGGAAACCACCCAAACCAGAGCACATTGAAAAAATTTTAAAGGATTTAAGTTTGTGGGATAAAAAAGATCAAAGATTAAGAGAATTATCAGGTGGAATGAAGAGAAGAGTTTTAATTGCAAAAGCTTTGTCTCATGAACCAAAAATACTATTCCTTGATGAGCCAACAGCTGGAGTAGATGTTGAGCTTAGAAGAGATATGTGGATGGTTGTTGAAGAGTTAAGAAAAACAGGGGTCACAATTATTTTAACTACCCATTATATTGAAGAAGCTGAAGCTATTGCTGACCGTGTAGCTGTGATCAATCAAGGTGAAATCATTGTTGTTGAAGATAAAAAAGAATTGATTAAGAAAATGGGTCACAAAAAACTAACCATTGAATTACAAAAAAAAATTACAGAAATTCCTGAAGATTTACTTAAGTATAATCTTGAAATAGGTGAAGAGCAGATGTCTTTAATTTATACTTACAATGTTCAAGCTGAAAAAACTGGTATTACTGATTTATTACAAGGTTTAAAAGATACTGGCTTAAAGTTAAAAGATTTAAAAACAGAACAAAGTACACTGGAGAAGATATTTGTTAATTTAGTAAAGGAGAATAATGAAATTTAATTATTACGGTTTTAAAGCTATTTATGTTCATGAGATGAATAGATTTATAAGAACTGTGGGTCAATCTATTCTTTCACCTGTAATATCTACGTCTTTATACTTCGTTGTTTTTGGTTCGGTTATTGGAGGTTATATTGAAAAAATTGATGGTGTTAGTTATGGGTCGTTCATTGTACCAGGTTTATTAATGCTAACTCTATTAACTCAATCGATAAGTAACACTTCATTTGGAATATTTTTTCCAAAATTTAATGGAACTATTAACGAGATTTTAGCAGCACCTATTTCAACGCTTGAAACAGTTCTTGCTTTTGTTGGGGCAGGAGCCACCAAAACATTATTAGTTGGTGCTGTAATTTTTGCTACTGCTTCATTTTTTGCTGATGTTACAGTTAAGTATCCAATGTTAATGATATTTTTATTAATATTAGTTTCTTTTACTTTTGCTTTATTCGGTTTTTTAATTGGTGTTCTTAGTTCAAACTTTGAACAAATGGCTATTGTTCCTTCATTAGTTATTACACCCATGGTATTTTTGGGTGGAAGTTTATACTCCCTTGATATGCTGCCACCATTTTGGCAAACGGTAAGTTATTTTAATCCAGTAGTTTATTTAATTGATGGACTAAGATTTTCTTTTTATGGTGTATCTGATTTTAATATTTGGATAAGTGTAGGATCGATGGTATTTTTTTTAGTAATTTGTGTAATCCTGGTCTCATTACTACTTAAAAAAGGCTATAATATTAAAAGCTAGAAATTAGAATAATAAATAGTATTATTAAATTATAATCATGTTGTCTTATATATTACCCTTCATAGTTTTAATTGTTATCGTGGTGTTTATTCATGAATATGGGCATTATTATTTTGCAAAACGTTTTGGTGTAGGTGTTACTGATTTTTCAATTGGTTTTGGTAAAGAAATGTTTGGTTGGAATGATAAATCAGGCACTAGATGGAAGGTTTGTGTCATACCACTTGGGGGATATGTTAAATTTTTTGGTGATAGAAACGTTTATAGCCAAGCTGATAATGAAAAAATTATAAAAGAATATAGTAAAGAAGATCAAGATAAACTGTTTGTACTAAAACCCTTATATCAAAGAGCTTTAATTGTATTTGGTGGCCCTTTAGCTAACTTTTTATTAGCAATTCTTATATTTTTCTCAGTTTATACATTTGCTGGAAAAGACTTTACACCAGCGGTAATCAATGAAGTTCAAAAAGATAGCCCTGCAATGGTAGCTGGTCTTAAAGATAAGGATATCGTGGTCTCAATTGACGGCAATAAAGTTAAGAGCATCATGGAGGTATCAAAATATATCATGATGTCTACTGATGAATTCATCAATTTTACAGTAAACAGGTATGATCAAGATTTAACCTTTAGAGTAAAACCCAACATTGTTGAAGGGGAGGATAATCTTGGAAATAAAATCAATAAACGTATGGTTGGTATTAAGCTTGGAGCTTATAATAATGAAGTAAACCATGTTAAACTTGGTCCAGCTAAAGCACTGTTTTATGCAGTTAATGAGGTTTATTATGTGAGCACTTCTTCTCTTAAATATATTGGCAGTATGATTGCTGGAAATGGTGATACTTCGCAGTTAGGTGGTCCAATTCGAATAGCAAAAATAAGCGGACAAGTTGCAGAATTTGGTATTTTGCCTTTTATAAGCCTTATGGCTTACATTTCTATTAGCTTAGGGTTAATAAACCTGTTCCCAATTCCAATGTTAGATGGAGGACATTTAATGTTTTATGGTATCGAAAAGGTATTAGGACGTCCTTTATCACAAAAGACGCAAGAAGGTTTTTTTCGAATCGGAATGTTTTTATTGCTATCATTGATGTTTTTTACAACGTTTAATGATCTAAAAGACGTCGGTTTATTTAAGTTTTTTAATAATTATATTTCTTAAATAATCGTTTAAAATCAATGTTAATTTAACAAATCACAATATATTGGGGTTTTTATTTTAAGAGACACTAATAAAAAGCTTGATTTATGGGCTTTAATGTCAATTATGTGGAAATAACCAATAAAACCGGAGCTAAAATATGAACAAAAAACAATTAATAGCACAACTTTCAGGTTCTCTAAACCTAAGTAAAGCTGATGCTGAGCGTACTTTCGATACTATTACAAACACTATTCTAGATGCTTTAAAAGGTGACGATACAGTGAAAATTGCTGGATTTGGAACTTACAAAGTAGCAAAAAGAAAAGCTAGAGTTGGAAGAAATCCTAGAACTGGAGAGCAAATTCAAATCGGTGCTTCTCAAAAAGTTAAGTTCTTACCAGCTAAAGCACTTAAAGAAATATTTAATAAGTAATTAAATACCAAATTCATTAACAGCCTTTTACAGAAATGTAACAAGGCTGTTACTATATGCAATAACCGCATACCTAAACTTCCCAATCAACAATAGTTTTTATGATCATTATAAATATAAGTGAAGACTTATAGGGGAGGTCTAATGACTAAGTTAAAAAAAATAATATCAACATTTTCGTTGAGTCTAGTTTTTCTTCTAGGTCTATCAAGCGCTGGAAGTGCAGAAACAACAGTATCTGCAGAAGTACAATATATCTTTAATACATTTTCATTTTTAGTTTGTGGATTTTTAGTTATGTGGATGGCAGCAGGTTTTTGTATGCTTGAATCAGGATTAGTGACCACTAAAAGTGTATCAACAATTGTTGCAAAAAACATTGGAAAATTTTCAATTGTTGCAATAATTTTTTATTTAGGTGGTTATAATTTAGCTTACGGAATACCAGAAGGTGGTTTCATTGGTTCATTCACACCATGGACACTAACCAATTCCCTTGAGCAAGGTTATTCAGGAAGTGCTGATTGGTTTTTTCAAATGTTATTCGTTGCAGCAACATGCTCTATCGTTTCAGGTGCTGTAGCTGAAAGAATAAAAATTTGGCCTTTCTTTATCTTTTCTGCAATCTTAGGTGGATTAATTTATCCAATTACTATGGGTTGGCAGTGGGGTGGTGGATGGCTAGCATCCATTGGGTTTTCTGACTTTGCAGGTTCAACTCTAGTCCACGCTTGTGGTGGTGCAGCTGCACTAGCAGGTGTAATTTTACTAGGTGCCAGAAAAGGAAGATTTAGTCCAAAAGGAGATGTAAAAAGTATGGAACCATTTGCAGCTTCTTCAATTCCATTAACTGCTCTTGGAACATTCATTTTATGGATGGGTTGGTATGGATTTAATGGTGGCTCACAATTAGCGTTGGGCACATTTGAGGATGCAAATGCAATGTCTAAAATATTTATGAATACTCATTTAGCAGGTGCGGCTGGTTGTGTTACAGCAGCTTTAGTAACAAGATTGATTGGTGGAAAAACTGATGTTGTAATGATGTTGAATGGTGCTCTTGCTGGTTTAGTTTCTATTACAGCAGAACCTTTGGCTCCAAGTCCTATGCTTGCAATCGGAATTGGTGCAGTTGGATCTATGATTATGTATTTTGGAACTAGCTGGTTAAACTCAATGAGATTAGATGATGTCGTTGGAGCAATTCCAGTACATTTATTTGCAGGAGTGTGGGGAACTTTAGCTGTTACATTAAGTAATAGTGGTACCACCCTAACAACTCAATTTATTGGAGTACTATCAGTTACAATCTTTACTTTTATTTTTTCATATATTGTATTCTTTTTATTAAAACAATTTATAGGTTTAAGAATAAGTGATGAGGCTGAAAAACTAGGAACTGATGTTGCTGAGATTGGTGTTAGAGCTTACGCTATAAGAGACTAGTAATATAAGAATTAAAAGAAATAGGCCCCTTAACTGGGGCCTTTTTTTATTTTTAAATGCTTCTTAAGGTATCAAGTACTTCTTTAGCATGATCTTTAACTTTAACATTGTCCCAAATTTTTACAATTTTACCATTTGGATCAATTAAGAAAGTTGTTCTTACTATACCCATAAACTCTCTACCCATAAATTTCTTCTTAGCCCAAACTTTGTATTTTTTCAAAATATTAAGCTCTACATCTGATAAAAGATCAAATTTAATCTTATATTTTTCTTTAAATTTATAGTGACTTTTTAGATCATCTTTAGAAATACCAAATACATCACAATTTAGCTTTTTAAGTTTGGGTAATAATTTGTTAAAATCATTAGTCTCAATTGTGCATCCTGGAGTGTCATCTTTAGGATAAAAATAAAGAACAACATATTTACCAATAGAATTTTTTAAAGAATAAATCTCACCATCTGTTGAGTTTAATTTGAATAACGGTGCTTTAGAATTGATTTTCATAATTTTATTTAATTATATCATATACAAATGTATACTAAAATTATGAATATAAAATCATCACAAACATTAGTTTCAGAAGCGCTTAAAGAAATCAAAACAATTAACACAGATGAGGCTCTAACTTTATTTAACGAAGGTAAATGTAATTTAGTTGATATTAGGGAAAAAGGTGAACTTGATAAAATGGGTAGAGTGGAAAATTCAAACCATATCCCTCGTGGAATGTTAGAATTTTGGTTAGATCCAGAAGGTCCTTATTTTAAAAGTGGAAAACTTGATATGAATAAAGAGATGGTTTTATTTTGTGCTGGTGGATTAAGATCTGCACTTGCAGCTAAATCATTAAAAGAAATGGGATTTGAAAATGTTTCTCACATTGATGGTGGCTTTGCAGCAATTAGTCAAAGTGACTTTAAAATAGTTTAATCTATTTTATTATATTCATCTAAGGCGAATTCTAATCGATCTTGCCCCCAAAATATTTTATTATTAACGATAAAAGTTGGTGCCCCAAAAATCTCTTTTTCATGTGCATTTTTAGTATAATCTTTTAACTTTTCCTTAATAACAGGATCCTTAATCGTCTTGAAAAAAATGTCTTTATTAATTTTACATTGTTCAAGCAGGGGTGTTAAAATTTCTTCTTTGGAGATATCTAGATCATCTACCCAATAAGCATCAAACATAGTTTTAATATACTGAACTTGATTTGATGAATTAACACTAAAATAACCACGCATAATATTTAATGTGTTTATAGGAAATTTAGAGTTCCATTTAAAATCAAAATTATTTTTTTTTGCAATTAACAAGCAGTCATTCATCATATGTTTTAATTTAGGCTTGATAAACGCTGGTGGTGTTATTCCTTCTAGATTATGAAGACCACCTAATAAGATGGGTTTATAATTTATCTTAATATTTTTTGATAAAGATTGAATTTTTTTGTAAGCTAAGTATGTATAGGGACTAATAAAATCAAAATAGAAATCTATTTCTTTAGTCATATAGATTAATTCTTTTTGCATAAAAAATTCTTATAATCCAATAAAGAGTAAGACCAATTGGTCCAATAAAATAAGTTACCAATATGGGAAAAGACATTATTATCTTATTTATGCCAAATTTTTGAGAGTCTTTAACAATCCATCCTCCACAAAATAAATTAATAGACAGAAAATGAGTCCAAAATAAAATTAAGAAGGATTTATCGTTAAATAAATAGCTAATTGAATCTAAGCCTAAATATAGTTCAAAATTTTTAATAAAGTCATAACCTTCGTTAAACAGCACATAAGTTAAATAACCGTAGGCAAAACTTAAAATAATAAAAGGAAAAATTGATGTAATAAAAACTCTACATATTTGTGACTGTGGAAAGAAGACTAATATTAACCAAAAAGGTAATACACCTAGATTTAACCAAAGAAAAATTATTTCAATTGTAAAGTATGTATAGATTTGATCGATCATTTTTTAGTGTATTATACAATAAGCTATTGAGATTCATATGAGAAATAGAAAAAAAACATTACAAGTTACAGTAGAGGAGATGAGAAATTTCTCATTTGCATATATTGAAAGATATTCCCCATCTAAACAACAGCTTAGAACCTATCTATTAAAGAAGTATCTAAAAGCTAATTTAGAAAATATTAAAAAACAAGATATTACGGATTTAATTGATGTTGTTTTACAAGATCTTGAAAAAACTAAGTTTATCAATGATAAATTCTATTCTGAAAGTAAATCAAGAAGCTTAATTCAAAGAGGTAGTTCAGTTAATAAAATTAGAAATTATTTAATGATGAAGGGGATTAACGATCGTTACATTAAAGAAACTATAGATAAGATTAAAGAAGATAACTCAGATCAAGATTTTTTTTCAGGAATAAAAATCTGTAAAAAAAAGAGAATTGGACCAGCAAGGGTAGAGGATAATCGTGTATTATTTTACAAAAAGGATATTGCTTTACTAGCAAGAAATGGTTTTGATTTTGAAACCTCAAAAAGGATCATGGATATTGATCAAGCTGACTATATGAAAATAATTAGATTACTTTAATTTCTTTTCTTCCTCTTCTTCTTCAACAAGAGACTCAATTCTATTTCTAATAACATTTTTAACAAATACAAAAACTAATAAGCCAAAGATAGAAACGGATACTATAATTATCAAAATTATTCTTAATTGTTCATCCATTATAATATGTTTTTACTTTTTAAAATTAAACTTGGGTTTTTAAAATCAGGTTTTCCATAGAGTATTTCATTGTAATTAAAATCAGTTACTTTACCTCCTGAGTGCTCAAGGATTGCATGACCAGCTGCAATATCCCACTCACAAGCCCTTGGCTCAGCAACAAACATATCAAATTCACCCGCAGCAATAACACAAAATTTTAGTGAGCTTTTCATCTTTTGAAAAGAACTTATCTTATATTTTTTGTGAATTTCTAAAATTTCAGGCTTAAGGTCGTTTGAATAACTTACTGCTGTATGTCCATCGTAGTTTTTTTCTTTATTCATTAATGAAATTTCTTGGTTGTTAATTAATTCATAACTGTGAGATAGGCCGTAAGAGTAAAAAACTCTTTTCTTAGCAGGAGCTGTTATAATCCCAATTACTGGTTTTTTATCAAATATTAATGCTGCATTTAAAGTAAACTCATCACGGTTATTTATATAATCTCTAGTGCCATCAATTGGATCGATTAACCAAAAATTATTTAAATCAGCATCCATCTTATGATTTGCACTCTCTTCTGAAACAATAGCAATATTTGGAGTTATTTCTTGGATCTTGCTGGTTAAAATTTTATTAACTTCAATATCTCCATTACTTACAGGAGTATTGTCTGATTTAATTTCTTTTTGTAAACCAGCTTTTCTTAAGTCTAAAGCTACCTGACTTGCTCTATTAAAGGTCTCTATTAGAGATAATGTTATTTTTTTAGTTTCTTCAATATTCATCAGTGTATTTTTTCTAATCTAATTATTTCCATAATATAAGGCATAAGAACTGATACCTTTATTAGCTGAAATTAGACCTTCTCTTGATTTATTAAAGTTTTTGATTTCTTCTTCAGAAACACTTGAATAAACTTCTGGTATATATTTTTTTGTAAATCTTGGATGTGCTTTTATAAATTCTTTATCGCCATGTTCAAAAGAATAAACATTTTCAGCATATTGAGTTTTTAAATATTCAGCCTGAGTGAGGTTAGAGATTTTTTTATAAGGATTAGACATTGAACCCACATTTCTCTTGGCCCATTTTGCAGTTAATTTAAAATCCTTAAGAAATCTGTAATTAAATTTTAAATAATCTTTGACTTTAGCCCCACGAGGAAAAGTATGTTCAAAATAATCATAACCAACAGGTCTATAAACTTCTACTAGAATACTTGAGTAACCGGTATACTCCCATGAATAATTAACAGTATTAGCTCCTCTACTTGCGTGGTTAATATTAATACCATCTTTGTTAATAAAAGCCTGTACAACATAAATATCTTTGTGTCCTTTATCTAATAACCCCTGATCTTCTAATCTAAAGCCAAGCATAATTTCACCAACAGCAACTTTCATTCTAATATTTCCACAATTATTGGTTCCTGTATTCTTTGAATAAATACTCTTCAATTTTTTGATATTACATTTTCTTGAACCATGATTTAAAACTTTAAATTTTTGATCAAAAAGTTTTTGTACTAGATATGTATTGACTAATTCTCTTTCTTGGTTCGTATAATTAATTTCTTTATACCAAACAGCATAAAATTGAGCAAAAGTTCCAAGAGTGCTAGGAATATCATATCCTGAAACATTATATCCAATTGCTTTAGTTGTTTTTTTTGCAATCATTGGATCTTTCTTTGCTGACGCCCAAAATAACAAAATATCTCCAATTAATTGTGGATTAAGGGTTCCCACAACATGTAAATAATTTTGGCATTTAAACCATGCCAAATGTGAATTATCATCTTTAGGATAGGGTTTTACATTTTTAATCCTATCAAAGCATTTTAACTTTTTATTTTCTCTTTCCAAATAACCATTTACGGGTGTTAATTTTGAATATTCTTTAAACTTTTGAAAGTTGTTTACTGGTTCCCAATTCTTAATAACTTTAATTTCCAAAAGAGTATTAGGTAAAAGTTTTTCTTTCGAAAAGACATTATCACCAAATGTGAATAGACTGATTAATAATACCAATATTGTTTTCATTTTTTTATCTCTTTATTTTCATAGAGCTTTTCTAATTGTATTATTTCTGAATTAATAACTTTTTTTCCAACATTTTCAAAATTTACAGTAACTTTACCATTAATTATTGATTGAACTTGTCCGGTTCCCCAATCTTTGTTATTAGGGTTAGTAACTTTGTCGCCTGGTTCGAAATCTAAAATCATTAATTTACTTATAGTTAATATACTAATAAATATCATTAAATATGACAAAATTGAATTCAATTGGAATAGCTAAAGAACCAAAAGATACTTTAGTTGTTGTTGCAATGTCAGGAGGGGTGGATTCTTCAACAGTTGCAGCTATGATGAAAAATGAAGGATACAAAGTTATTGGTATAACTTTAAAACTTTATAACGATAGTAAAGAGACAGCTTCTTCCAAACAATGTTGTGCAGGCCAAGATATCATGGATGCCAAAAGAGTGGCTGATAAATTAAAGATAGAGCATAAAATTTTATATTATCAAAATAAATTTAAAGAAGGTGTTATTGATCATTTTATAGATAGTTATTTAAATGGAGAGACACCTATCCCATGTGTGCAATGTAATAAGACAGTTAAATTTACAGATTTATTTGAAGAATCAAAAAGACTAAATGCTGATGCTTTAGTGACAGGGCATTATGTTAAAAGTATTACTGAAAAAGATAATACAGATATGTATAGAGGAATTGATTTAAATAGAGACCAAAGTTATTTTTTATTCAATACCACAAAAGATCAATTAAATTTTTTAAGATTTCCTTTGGGCAATCTTCTTAAAGATGAAACTAGAAATATTGCAAGAGAGCTTGATCTCAATGTTGCAGATAAGCCTGACAGTCAAGATATCTGCTTTGTTCCAAATGGTGACTATGCTTCAGTTATAGAAAAGTTTAGACCAAACTCTTTTAGCAAGGGTAATATTAAAAATATGAATGGTGAAGTTATAGGAGTTCATGATGGCATTATCAATTATACAATTGGTCAAAGAAAAGGAATTGGAATTTCTGATAAAAATCCACTGTATGTAGTTAAAATAATTGCAGATAAAAATGAAATTATTGTTGGTGCTAAGGAACACCTTGTTAAAACAAAAATAAATTTAAAAGATTTAAATATTATTACCAATGATCAAAATGATTTTGAAAAAGAATTATTTGTAAAAGTAAGGTCTACTGGAAGATTGATTAAAGCCAAGATAGATATCAATGATACAAATGCGAATGTTAATTTATTGGAAGAGGAACATGGTATTGCACCTGGCCAAGCATGCGTGTTTTATTCAAAAAACATTAATGGATATAAAGTCCTTGGTGGTGGTTGGATTAAAAATGATATTTAGTAGGATCTGATAATACTAGAGAAAATTATTAAGATATTATTTGTTCTTAGCTTTTCTCTTAGCTCTTCTTTTTTTAGAGCCCTGTTTTCTTCGACCTCTATGTTTTTTTGGGTAACCCATGTTTTCCTGTATAATTTTATTGACGTTTAATGGAGGATATAGCATCCTAGTAACAACTTATCAAATTTTTTATGACCAAATCATTCAAGACTTTTCTTAAACATACAGCAAAAGATTACCATAATCAGTCAGTTAACCCTCCTGTAGTAAGAGCGTCGACTATTATTTTCAAATCTATGCAGGATATCAGGAAAATGCAGGACAAAGCCAAAAAAGACCCAACGGGTGGTCATTTTGACTATGGAAGACAAGGCACCTCTACAACTCATATTCTTTCACAAATACTGAAAGAAATGGAAGAATGTTACCATGTATTCCTAACCCCAACTGGGTTTGGTTCTGTTTTTTTAGCAATTTTTAGTATTGTTAGACCAGGAGATGAAATTATTGTTGCTGATCCAACATATTCACCAACTAGACTATTAACACAGGATTTTTTAAAAGAGTTTAATATTAAAACAACTTTTTATAATCCTCATGATTTAAAAACTTTAGAAAAAAACATTACAAAAAAAACAAAATTAATATTTGTTGAAAACCCTGGGAGTAATTCATTTGAATTTCAGGATTTGGGTAAAATAATTTCTATTGCTAAAAAGAATAAAATTTATTCTGTTATAGATAATACTTGGGGTACTCCATATTTTCTTAAACCAATTCCATTGGGTTTTGATATGTCAATTGTATCTGCAACTAAATATTATTCAGGACATTCAGATGTTATGGGTGGTAGCCTTGCTGTTAATAAAAAAGTTTTTAAAGATGTTGATAAGACAAATAAGATCGCTGGTTTAAGACTAGGTCCAGATGATGCTTACTTAATAACACGAGGGTTAAGAACTCTTGATGTTCGATTAGACAAACATGAGAAGAGTTCAAAAGCAGTAGCTGAATTTTTATCTAATTATAAAAATATAAAACTTTTATATCCACATAAAAAAGATTCATTTAATTTTAGGATGTGGAAGAAATATTATTCTGGTGCATCAGGACTAATGGGTCTTAAGATAAAATCAAAAAATAAAAATTCTGTAATTAAATTTGTTAACTCTTTAAAATTATTTGGCTATGGATATAGTTGGGGAGGATTTGAAAGTTTAGCTTTATATCAAGATAAAAGAGAACAAGGAAACCGACAATTTTTAAATTTATCTAAAGATGAGCACCTTGTAAGATTACATATAGGTTTAGAGGATCCTAAGGACTTGATTGAAGATTTAAGGAAATCCCTTAAATTTATCAAATGAGCTCTGAAAAATTCATCAAAAATAAATCAACATTAGTAACGTTAATTACAGCCTGCTTAATTGTAATTATATCTCTTGGAATAAGACAAACTTTTGGAATGTTTTATTTGGATTTTGAATTAGATTTGGGAATTACATTAAGACAATTTAGTTTTGCAATAGGATTGCAAATGTTTATGTGGGGCTTATTTGGTCCATTGTTTGGAATTGTTACCGATAAGTATGGTGGCCATATTGCTGTATTTATAGGTTTTACATTTTATCTTTTAGGTATTTTGCTTTTGTACTCTGGTTTTAATGAAGATTTTTATTTTATTATAAATATGGGAATTCTAATTGGCATTGGCCTCGGAGCTACGGCTGTTAGCATCCCAGTATCCGTAGTATCAAAACATTTTCCATCTTCCAATAGAACAATAGCAACTGGAATAGTTACAGCAGCGGGTTCATTTGGGTATTTTGTCTCTCCATTATTTACTAGAATGTCTTTAGCTGAATATGGCTGGTCAAATACTTTATTATTTTTTTCTATTTTTCTTGTTGTTGGTTTATTTTTAGCTTTTTTACTAACTACTCCAAAAAATGTTGTAGGTGGAATAATTGTAGACAAACAAACAGCAGGGGAAGCAATTAAAGAAGCTTTTAAAAATAAGAGTTTCATTTATCTGACATTAGGTTTCTTTGTATGTGGTTGGCATATAACTTTAATTGCAACTCATATCCCTGCTTATTTAAATGATAGAGGCTTACCAGATTGGTATGCAGCAACACTTTTATCAATGATTGGTCTATTTAATATTTTTGGAACACTTACATCGGGATATCTTTCAACCAAGTTTCCAAAGAAACTAGTTCTTAGTGCAATATATTTAATGAGAGGAGTTGTAATAGCATTATTTATATTTCTACCACCTAGTCCAACTTTAGCGGTATTATTTGGAGTTACTTTTGGGTTTTTATGGTTAGCAACAGTACCTCCAACTGCAGGAATAGTTTCCTCTATATTTGGAACAAAATATATGGGCTTACTCTATGGAATTGTTTTTTTAAGTCACCAAGTAGGTTCATTTTTTGGTGCCTATCTTGGCGGAGTATTTAAAGAGGTTTATGGATCTTATGATTATGCATGGTACGTTTCTATCGCATTATCAATTTTTGCAGGTTTGATACATTTACCAATAATTGAAAAAAAAGTTCAACGATTACAAACTGTTTAAAAAATTGACTAAATTAGATCATTTAAAAGAAATAACTGAATCAAAAAAACCTTTTATTATTTATAAATCAGATGAAGGGTTCGACCTTTTTACAAATTTTTCAAAAAAAATTATTTTAACAAATAAAAATATTCAAAATTTTATTAACAATGTAAGT
>CAJQTI010000003.1 GCA_905618915.1 uncultured Candidatus Pelagibacter sp.
AAAACTCAAAAGTATATGTTATTGATAAAAAAAGTTACAATTTTAATTTAAAAAATGTTTTTTTTATAAAAGCTGACTTAGCTGATTTAAAAGCTTTAAAAAAAATTAATATTAAAATAGATTATATTTATCATTTAGCAGCAGACTTGGGTGTACAAAAAATTGTAAAGTACCCACTTCGGAGTCTAAAGAATAACTTAACGACTACAGAAAATATAATTCAACTTTCTAAAATAAAAAAAATAAAGAGGTTATTTTTTTTTTCCACAAGTGAGGTTTATTCTTTATTAAACAAACATGGAAAAATGAGTGAAAAAGATGATTTGCAGATCCCATCTATCCATCACCCTAGATCTGCCTACTGGTTATCAAAAGTCTATGGAGAATTTATGACCATTAGATCAAAAGTACCATATACAATTTTTAGAATATTCAATATTTATGGGCGCAGTATGAAAACTACGCATGTAATTCCAAGTATTTTCCATAAATTAAAAAATGATAAAAATCCTACATTTGAGAATCCTAATCACTCAAGATGTTTTTTATATATGGATGATGCGATTTACATTTTTTTACAAGCTTTAAAGCCATCATTTAAAAATGAAATAGTGAATGTTGCTAACCCTACTGAGGAAATTAAAATTAAAGATTTAATATTAAAAATAAAAAAAATATTGAATATTAAAAAAAAAATAAGGTTTGAAAAAGTAAAAAATTTATCTATTTATAGAAGAATGCCAAGCATACAAAAAACAAGGAAATTATTAAAAAACAAGTTAATATTTACAAGATTTGATAAAGGCTTATTAACTCTAAAGGATTATTATGAAAATAAAAATTAATAACAATGAAATAGCTGATAGCAAAAGACCATTTTATGTTGCAGAAGCAGGAATTAATTATGATGGTGACTTTCAAAAATGCTTTAAGTTAATTGATGCAGCAAAGACTGCTGGAGCGGATGCAATTAAATTTCAAACACACATAGCTAAACATGAGATGATAGATACAAAAATTACTTTAGCTCACTCTAAAAAAGAAACTGTTTTTGATTTAATGAAAAAATGTGAATTGACATTAGAACAACATAAGAAATTGCAAAAATATTGTAAAAAAAAGAATATAATTTTTTTAAGCACACCATTTTCGATTCAAGCAGCAGATTTGCTAAAAAAAGTATCAGTAGCAGCATTTAAAATTGGCTCAGGAGAATGCAACAATTTACCACTTATTAAGCATGTTGCAAAATTTAAGAAACCAACAATTATTTCAACTGGAATGAACTCTTTAGAATCAATTACAAAAACTTATAATTTTGCAAAGAAAATAAACACAAAGATAATTTTAATGCACTGTATTTCAATGTATCCAGCACCTTCATCAAAAACAATGTTAAATACAATTCCATTTTTGAAAAAAAAATTTAAATGCCCAGTAGGCTTTAGTGATCATTCAGACGATATATATCTAGCTGTAGCAGCGGTTGCCCTTGGTGCTAACGTTATTGAAAAGCATTTTACAGTTTCAAAAAAATGGAGTGGTCCTGACATTGAGTTATCTATTACACCAGAAAAATTTAAAAATATGGTTGATATATGTAACGAAATACATTCAGCCAAGGGAATAAGAAATAAAATTCTTAAAGAAGAAATTCCAGTAACAAATTTTGCTTTTGCGACAGTTGTTACTACAAAAAAAATAAATAAAAATGAAAAATTCACTACAAATAATATATGGGTAAAAAGACCAGGTACAGGAAAAATACCAGCAAAAGATTTACATAAAATAATAAATAAAATATCAAAAAGAACATTACCAGAAAATTATCAACTTAAGCACTCTGATGTTAAGTAATGAAAAAAATTGTATTTTTTTCTGGGAGTAGAGCAGAATATAACATCCAATTCCCAATACTTAAGTTATTTCAAAAAAAAAAAAATTATAAATTTTATTTTATTGTCGCGGGCTCACATACATCAAATGTAGTTGGTGATACTTTTAAGGACATAAAAAAGGATAAAATAAAAGTTACACATAAGATAAATATAAACTTGAAGTCAGAAAATAATTTAAAACTAAATAATTATTCTGTAGAACTTCAAAGCAAAGTAACTGATATTTTCAGAAAAATTAAACCTGATTGTGTATTTTTAACTTCAGACAGATTTGAAACATTGTCAGTTGCGCTAGTTGCACATTTTATGAGAATTCCAATAATACATCTTGAAGGTGGTGATGTGACTGAAGGAGGCACATTAGATGACAATTCGAGACATGCAATAACAAAATTAGCTTCTTTGCACTTGGTTACCAACACAGATTCCAAAAAAAGAGTTATTAAATTAGGAGAAGAAAATAGAAGAGTTTTGGATATTGGTTTTCCTCCACTTAAT
>CAJQTI010000004.1 GCA_905618915.1 uncultured Candidatus Pelagibacter sp.
TTTCGTGATTATTCCAAGGATGAAAATCCATTACATATCGATGAGGAATATGCATCAAGAACTCCTTTTTCAGAACGGGTACTTTATGGAGTTGCCAGTGTTTTCTTTCTGCTTTCAAAGAGTAATTTAAAAAAAACTGATTTTATTTCTTTTAAAATAGATTTCAAAAAACCTTTAATATTGAATAAAACTTATAATTTCTCAATGGAACAGGATGAAAATATACACATTCTTAAAATTTTTAAGGGTAAATCTATTTATACGGTAGTCAAAGTTGAGACAATTAAGGGTGAAAAACAAAAATCTGCAAATTTTTCACTAAATTCTGATGGTGCTCATAGCCTACTAGATAGAAATCAACACTGGAATACTTTACCAGATGATATTAGAAAATTAGAACTTTTTAAAAATTATCCTGGGCTTGAAAACACTCATTACTGGTTATTGAAAATTCTTGCTTGGAGTAGTTATTGGATTGGGATGGTAGCTCCAGGACGTCAAGCTATTTACACGCAGTTTAAATTATACATCAAAGACAATAATCTCAATTTTAATTATGACAGAAATGAAATTCATGATTTATTAAAAAGATACAAGTCTTGTTTTGAATCTGCATCTGGTTCATCGATCACGATGATTTCATTTTCAAGGCCCGAACCTGTGGATCATTTGAAAGATTTTATTTTTAACGATAAAAATAATTCCCTACTTAAAGATCAAGTTTGTTTTATCACTGGTGGAACACGTGGGGTTGGAAGTGTTTTTTCTCAAATGTTTGCCTCTAAAAATGCTACCTGTTTTGCTACTTATTTTAAAAATAAAATGACTGCAAAAAGAATTGAAGAATTTATTCAATCAAAAGGCAAGTCATTTAGAGCTTTAAAGCTAGATAATAACATAAAATTATCTGATGAGCTGAAAGGGAAGAAGTTGAACTGTCTAGTTCTTAATGCTGCGCCAAGCATTAGACGAATAGACCCTTCAGAACTGTCAAAATCTGAGTTTCAAGATGAGTTTGATCATTTTTACAAACTCACAATGAGCGACATCCAACAATTTAAAAATTATTTAGCTGCAGACGCTACTATTATAAATGTTTCAACAACATATATAGATGAGAAACCGGAAGGGTTTGCTCACTATTATGATGCAAAAAAAGCCATAGAAAATGATCTTAAAAAATTCAGTAAGAATTATCCTCAATTAACTATTTTGAATTTTAGACTACCTAAAATGCATACCGATCAAACAAATAACAACATAGCTAGCGATGTTGCTCTCTCCCCAGTAAAAGTTGTGGATATAGTTATTAAAGATTATCTAGCCAGAAGAAATCTTAAAGGCTTTCATTCATTAGAGTGCAACCTAAAAAAAACATATGAAAGAGAAAGTTAAATAAGTATATAGTTATTTAGATTTTAAACTTTAATAAATAGATATGGAAAATTTAATAAATATAAAAATTATAGATTATGGAATGGGTAACATTCAATCTGTAAAAAACGCTTTTGAATTACTGAACGGTAAAGTGGAAATAATTAGTGATCCCTCAAATATTAAAAATGCAGATGGAATAATACTGCCAGGTGTTGGAGCTTTTAGTAACGCTATAAAAAACTTAAAAGAAAGAAAGCTTATAGAGCCACTTAAAGAAGCCGTTATTGATCAAAAAGTTCCTCTTTTGGGTATTTGTTTGGGTATGCAATTGCTAGCTGATAATTCTGAAGAGGGAGGTGATAATGAGGGATTGTCTTTTATAGCTGGAAAAATTTGTAAAATACCACATATGGAAGGATATAGATTACCACATGTTGGGTGGAATGATGTGGCTGTAAAAAAAAAAGAACCCCTATTTAGAAATATAATTGATAAAGGATCTTTTTATTTTGTTCATTCATATAGGTTTGAATGTGATGATGAATTTGTGGTTGCAACAACAAATTATGGACAAAGTATCAATGCAGTTGTTAGAAAAGAAAATGTTTTTGGTGTCCAATTTCACCCAGAAAGAAGTCAGAGAAAGGGTCTACATTTGTTATCTAATTTTGTTAACTACATAAAAGGTACAAAAGTATAATAAGCAATGTTAAAAAAAAGATTAATAGCATGTTTGCTAATGAAAGATGATTTAATTGTACAAAGTATAGGGTTCAATAAATATTTACCTATAGGCAATCCTAAGTTTCCTCTTGAATTTTTAAATAAATGGGATGTAGACGAAATTGTTCTTTTGGACATAAGTGCATATAAGCAAAAAAGAAAGTTAAATTTAAAGATATTAGAAGTTTTATCTAAATCATGTTTTGTTCCTCTGACTGTCGGTGGTGGTATTACGAGCGTTGAGGATGTCCGAAAATATATAAGAGCAGGTGCAGATAAAGTATCAATAAATTCTAGTGCGATTAATAATTCAAAATTAATTACTGAAATTGTCAATATTTTTGGTAGTCAATGTGTTGTAGTTTCTATGGATTGTAAACTTGATAAAGATGGGATTTATAGAATTTACAAAGACTCAGGAAAAATACCTACAAATCTAGTTGCTTCAGATTGGGCAAAGGAAGTTGAGAGTCTTGGTGCAGGAGAAATTTTTTTAAATTCTATTGATAGAGATGGTTCAAAAATTGGTTATGATAATAATTTAATCAAGGAAATCACAGAAGCTGTTTCTATACCTATAATTGCATGTGGTGGTGTTGGAGATTTTTCTCATTTTGCGTCAGGAATAATTAAAGGTGGAGCATCTGCTGTAGCTGCAGGAAATATTTTTCATTATATTGAGCACAGCACAATTATAGCTAAGATGAATTTACTTCAATCAGGTATCGATATAAGAATGGATAGTGAAGCCACTTATAAAGGTAGAGAGTTTGATAAAAATGGAAGATTAATGATGATGTCAAGAGAAGATCTTTCAAAAATAGAGTTTACTAGAGGTAAAGAGGACATAATATGATTTACTGTAAAAGATGTTTGTATCCATCAAATCATCCTTACGGAATGATTTTTGATGAAAATGGCATATGTATGGGGTGCAGAGTTCATGAAGAAAAAGATCAGCTAGATTGGAAAGAAAGATTTAAGAGACTTCAAAAAATTACCCACAATTCAAAACTCATGAGTAATAAAAATTTTGACTGTATTATCCCAGTAACTGGTGGAGGGGATAGTTATTATATTGTTCATGTTGTAAAAAATTTATTAGGAATGAATCCTTTATTGGTTAATTATAATTCGCATTATAATACTAAATTAGGAATTCGTAATCTTGCAAATCTAACAACTGTTTTTGATTGTGATATGATAACTTCAACAATATCACCAAATCATCTAAAAAAAATAACCAATCAAACTATAAAACAATATGGCAGTATGTATTGGCAAGTTTTATCTGGTTACACAACTTTCCCAGTCCAAGTTGCAGTTAAATTTAGAATTCCTCTAATTATATGGGGAGTGCATCCTTGGTCAGAGCAAACTGGAATGTTTTCTCATTTAGACGAAGTAGAAATGACACATAGATGTAGAAAAGAACATGCATTGATGGGTATATCTGCTGAAGACTTAGTTCACAAAAAAAGTGAAGTCTCAAGAAGTGAAGTTCAGCAATTTATATATCCATATGATAATGAACTCGAAAAAGTTGGTGTAAGAGGAATTTACTTGAGTAATTATATTAGATGGGATTCGAAGTCTCAGCATGAGCAAATGATAGATGAATATGGATACGAAACAGCTGAAATGCAGAGAACATTTAATACTTATGAAGATGTTCATTGTTTTCATTCAGCAGGTATCCATGATTATTTAAAGTTTTTAAAATATGGTTATTCAAAAGTTACAGATCATGCTTCTAGAGAAATTAGATTAAAAAGAATGACAAGAAAAACAGGGATTAATATGGTAAAAAAATATACGGATAAATATCCTAGTGATTTAAATTTATTTTTAAAATGGATAGGCATGCAAGAAGAGGAGTTTTTTTCATATGTAGATAAGTTTAGAGATAAAAAAATATGGAAAAATGATAATAATCAATGGATCTTAAGAGACTCAATAAATAACCATCTAAAAAGTGATGATCTGTTTACCAAAAAGTTAAAAGATGACTGTGAATTTCGTATTACCAAAAATGCCGAACCATCAATCAAAGATGATGAATATCTATTAATGGGAAGGGCATATGTTGATTCAAGAAATTACGGCTCCCAAGAAGATCGATCAGTAGGAGGTGCCATGACAAAAAGAAAATGGAAAAGGCCATCTATAAAATGAAGATGATTTATTGTAAAAGATGTGTTTTACCAAATACAAAACCAGGAGTAAAATTTAACTCAGATGGCATCTGTAGTGCGTGTATATCCGTTGAAATTAAACATAAAACAGACTGGGAAAAAAGAGAAAAAAAATTAAATGAAATTTGTGATCAGGTAAGAGGATCTAATGGAAATGGTTATGAGTGTATTGTTCCAGTTAGTGGAGGTAAGGATAGCACATATCAGGCATATGTCATGAGTAAAAAATATAATTTAAAAGTTTTATGTGTAAATGTTGTTGCACACCTACAAACTTATGAAGGCATACATAATCTTAACTCGATGGTAGATAAAATAGATGTTGATTTAATTAAAATTAATGTAAGACCAAGTATTCATCAGAAAATTAGAAGATATGCCCTTTACGAAACTGGAAATCCCAATTATGCTGAGCACCGTGTTGTCTTTGCAGCAGTAGCCAAGGCTGCTTTACATTATCAAGCTCCATTAGTTGTTTGGGGTGAGGATATTGCAACTGAATTTGGTGGTGCTGTTGCTAATTCTGCAAAAGATGGTTCAGCTGAAGATCTAATTAATAATGACCTTTTCATGAATTTAGATTTTGATCATTTTGTTGAAGGAAGAATAGATGAGGGTGGTTTATTTTTTTATAACCATCCAGATAAAGAGGAATTTATTAACAAAAAAATAAAAAGTATATATTTGGGTTATTATCATTGGTGGGATGGTAAAAAAAACTATGACTTAGCTAAAAATTATGGATTTATTCCAAGAAGAGATGGGCCGCTGTCAGGAAATGCTATTGATTATGATAATATTGATGAAAAGTTATGTGAAATTCATATTTGGTTTAAATTCCTCAAATATGGATTTTGGAGAGCAACGGATCAATGTTGTTATCAAATATGGAATGGAAGAATGAGTAGAGAAGAGGCTGTTGAGATTGTTTTAAACGAACAATACAAATTTCCTCATGAGTTTTTAGATGAATTTTTAGATTATCATGAGATAACTAAAAATCAATTTTTTGAATTAGAAAATAAATATAGAAATCCTGATATATGGCATAAAAAAAATGGTAACTGGAGACTAATAAATGAGGTTCAATAAACACTTAGAGATCATAAATGCTTGAGATACTTGAATACCCTTTTGACGTAAGTAAAATTTTAAGAAAAAAGAAAATTTTAAAAAGATATTTTTTAGAAAAAGAAGGCCTAATTAATATTAAAATAGCAGTATTAGGAGCTACCACTACTTTTGAAGTTATAGAACAACTTGAATTATTTCTTTTAAAATCAGGTTTTAAACCAACTTTTTATTCGTGTGACTATGGTCAACATTATAATGTTGTAATGTTTGATGATGAAGCACTTATCAATTTTAAACCTGATATTGTTTATCTTCATGTTTCTCCAGAAACATTTGATGAACTAAATAAATCTAACATATTGAGTAAAGAGAAAGCAGAAACGGAATTAAATAAAATGAAGAAAGTTTGGGAGAAGCTTAATACAAATCTTAATTGTTCTGTAATCCAAGACAATTTTGAAATGCCAGTAGTTCGTTCTTTAGGTAATTTTAGCT
The DNA here is from genome assembly GCA_905618915.1 of uncultured Candidatus Pelagibacter sp. GTDB lineage: Bacteria > Pseudomonadota > Alphaproteobacteria > Pelagibacterales > Pelagibacteraceae > Pelagibacter. Next base: position 5,865 of record CAJQTI010000004.1, read on the forward strand.
TAACATCAACTACGGGCTCCTCTCAAACTATCACTTTGTTAAATCAAATGATAGCACAAGAGGCTAATAAATTATCATATCTTAACATAATTGACCGATTTTATCTTTCATCAAAAATGGGACTTGATTCATGGAAAGATTACTCGCTATGGTTATCCTCTAAATATTCACTTAGCTATAATGCTATTACACATTTAAGTTATACTGTAAGTAAAATTATTAATTCACTTCTTGGTAAAAGTAAAAAATGTCTTGTTCTTGATCTTGACAATACACTCTGGGGAGGAGTTATTGGTGACGTTGGAAAAGAAGGGATAGATCTAGGGAGGGATACTAGCATCGGTCAAGCATATTTAGATTTTCATTTGTACATTAAAGAACTAAAGGACCGTGGAGTTATATTGGCTGTCTGTTCTAAAAATGAATTTGATACTGCTAAAAGTGGTTTTGATCATCCAGACTCAATTTTGAAATTTGAAGATTTTACCTCGTTTAAGGCAAATTGGGATCCAAAAAGTAAAAATATTCATGAAATTGCAGATGAGATCAATATAGGTTTAGAGAGTTTGGTCTTCATTGATGATAATCCAGTTGAAAGAGATATTGTTAGGAAAGAATTTGGATCAATCATTACAGTTCCTGAGATTGGTGACGACGTGGTTCACTACAGAAAAATATTAGATGGTGCTGATTTATTCACTGTAACGTCACTTTCTTCTGAAGATGTAAAAAGAAACGAATATTATAAAAATAATCAGAAAAGAGAAAAATTTTTGTCTACTTTCGAAAATTATGATGAATATTTAAAGTCATTAAAAATGAAGGCTGAAATTGCTCCCTATAAAAACATTTATATTTCAAGAATTTCTCAGCTTACCAATAAAACAAATCAATTTAATTTAACTACGAGAAGGATGTCCTTACAGGAAATTGAAAAATCTATGCAACAACAAAATAAAATTTCTTTTTATGCGAGACTCATAGATAAGTTTGGCGATAATGGTCTTGTCTCTCTTATTCAAGGAACTATCTTGGGTAGTGAAGTTGAAATTGATCTTTGGCTTATGAGCTGTCGTGTTTTTAAAAGAACCCTGGAGCATTCTCTTCTATACAGCTTCCTACAGGAGGCTAAAAACAGGGATATCAAAACTGTGAGAGGTAGATATGTGCCAACAAAAAAAAATCATATTGTCTCCAACCTATATAAGGAAATGGGATTTTTATTTGTAGGAGAAAAAGAGGGATCACAAATTTTTGAAATTGATCTTAAAAAGTACTCTATTCCTAATAACCCAAATATTATCATAGAGGAATTATAATGAGTGTTTCAACAATTATCGAAATATTCCAAGATATTCTTGATGTTAAAAAAGGAACAGTTAGTCTTAAGACGGCCTCTTCAGACATTGATCAGTGGGATTCTGTAGCCACTGTTAATATAATTGTTGCACTAGAAGAGGAGTTTAGGATTAAATTTAAGCTAGAAGACATCCAAACACTAGAGACAGTGCAAGACTTTGTAGACCTTGTGCAGGCACATAAAAAATGAGCAGTTCTTTTAAAGTAAGATTTGCCAAATATATGGATAAAGAAGATATTATGTCTTTTATTGGAAATTATTGGGCAAAAAATCATATTCTATCTAACGATCAAATGTTTTTTGATTTTCAGTATAAACATGAAGATGACCTGCAATTTGTTCTTGCATTAGATAATAACAATAGAATTGTTGGAGTGCTTGGTTATATGCAGTATAGTCCAGAAAAAAATGAACAAGATATTGCTTTAGCTCTTTGGAAAGTGATTCCCAACTTGTCAGATCCAGTTTTAGGAATAAAACTAATTAAATATTTAAGAGATAATATAAAACACAGATCAATGTTTTGTGTGGGAATTAACAAAAAAACTATTGGAGTTTATAAGTTTATGGGATTTCAAACAGGCAAACTTGTACACTTCGCTGCCTTCAATACAGAGTGTAAAACCTTTTCAATTGCAATCCCACCTTTGAAAAAAAAATTTTTTGTATATGGTGATTCTTGGAATTTTAAAAAAACCAAATCAGTTGAGTTATCATTAGAAAAATTAATAAAATTAAGTAGATATAAAGAGAAAAAACCTCATAAGTCAAAAAATTATATTTTGAAAAGATATGTAAAACATCCTTATTTTTTTTATACTTTTCACGAGGTATATGAAAAAAATTTTTATTTAGGATTAGTTGTTTCGAGAGAGGTTCAATATTTGAGTGGTAGAGCATTAAGAATAATAGATGTGCTTGCTGAAAATAACAACATCTCTAGAATTATAAATGAGTTTGTAAGCACTCTAAACAAATCAAGCCATGAATATATTGATGTTTACGCCTCGAATCTTGATATGAATCTTTTAACAAAAGGAAATTATGAGTTAATTTCAGATTCTCAAAAAATTACTATTCCAGATTATTTCTCACCTTTTGAACAAAGGAATATTGATATCCATTTTTTCACTACTGATAATCAGCCAACTTGCTTATTCAAAGGTGATGGAGATCAAGACAATCCAAGAATAAGGAGAGAGAGTATAGCGAATGACTGACCTTACGATTATTATGTACCATTACATTCGACCAATTATTGGCAGTGAATTTCCTGGTATAAAGGGTCTTGAAATAGAAGGATTCAAAAGACAGTTAGATTTCTTGGAGAATAATTATTCGATAGTTTCAAGCGAACAGGTAATAGATAGGATTATTAAAAATAAGAAGCTACCACCCAAAGCATGTTGGCTTACTTTTGATGATGGATATAAAGACCATTATCAATACGTGTTACCAGAGTTAATTAACCGCAATCTAAGTGGTGCTTTCTTCCCGCCAAGGGTGGCGATTAAAGAGAATAAGGTTTTGGATGTAAATTCAATTCATCATATTTTGAGCTGTTCCGATGACATTAATAAAGTAGTTGCTGATTTAAATGATCTATGTCTTCAGCTTGGTATGACGAATGAGCAAATTCATGCATATTATAAGGAGTATGGTGTCGCCAATAGATTTGATAATGCAGATACGATATTTATCAAACGAATGCTTCAGCATGTACTACCTGAACAAATAAGAAATGAAATTACATCAAACTTATTTGAAAAAATTGTTGGAATATCAGAGGCTAAATTTTCTAGTAGACTTTATATGAGCATTGACGAAGTTCGAAAGCTTGTCTCTAGCGGCATGTATGTTGGTAGTCATGGTTCGATGCATTACTGGCTTGATCGGATTAGCTCTCGAAAGCAGAAAGTTGATATCTCATCATCTGTGGAATTTTTAGAAGAAGTTGGTGCGCCGACTTCAAATTGGATTATGTGCTATCCATATGGTGCGTATAACGATACAACCCTCTCACTACTAAAAGAGATGGGTGCTTCAATTGGTATTACAACTGATTTTCGTAAAGCAAATTTAGAAATTGACGACCCATTAACCTTACCTCGTTTAGACACAAACGACTTTCCCCAGTAAGATTTGTAAATTGATGATATAATAGCAAAAAGAAACAGAGGAATTTGAGATTTAATCATCAATATATCATATAAAAATTCTATTAATACTAGCTATAATAGTGGACAGCTAAAAAAAAGTGATCTATTTAATTCTTTTATTTATAATAAATTTATGTATGAAATTTCTGTAATAGGATTAGGTTTTGTTGGACTACCTTTGTTAATATCAATATCTGATAAAAAAAAATTCTTAAAAAAAATTACTGGTATAGAGATAAATAATAAAATTGGTGAAAAAAAAATTAAAGATATTAAAAATAGTAAAAATAATAGCTTATTTTTAGACAACAAACTAAATAAAATTTTTTCAAAAAATAAAAAAGACATTAACTTTTCAATTAATTATAACAATGCCTCAAATTCAGATTTTATATTTTTTTGTTTTCCACTTCATATCACCAAAAAATTAACAACAAATTTTGATGATTATTGCAATTTAATTGGTAAATATTTTAAAATTGCCAAAAGTGGAGCAATATTTATATTTAATTCCACCTCTCCTCCAGGCATTACATCTCAGATAATAAAAGAATTAAGAAAAAAAAATTTAATTAGAGACGATGTTTTTTTTGTTTTTTCACCCGAAAGAGTCATGCCAGGAATAAAATATTATGATTCCATAGTAAATTCACACAGAGTTTTTTCTTCTAACTCAAATTTAAGAATAAGCAAAAAAGTAAAAAAACTATTTTCAATAATATTTAATACTAAAAAATTTGAAGTTACTGAATTCAAAAAATATGAAGAAGCTGAATGCACAAAAATTCTAGAAAATAGTTATAGAGCTATAAATATAGCCTTAATTGAGGAGTGGACAATACTTGCGGAAAAATTTGGGATCGATTTGTTTTCCGTTATAAAAGCAATTAAGAATCGAGATACTCACTCAAATATAATGAAACCAGGACTGGGTGTTGGTGGATATTGTCTTACAAAGGATCCCTATTTTGCAAAATTTACTTCAAATAAATTTTTAAATAATAAATTGAATTTTCCATTTGTAGATCTAACAATGAAAATTAATTCTAAAATGCATATTAGAGTCACTAAAGAAATTAATAAGATAATTCAGAAAGATCATAAAATAAATAAAATACTTATTGCTGGCATTTCTTATGCGGAAAATGTAGATGACATTAGA
>CAJQTI010000005.1 GCA_905618915.1 uncultured Candidatus Pelagibacter sp.
AAAAAACATTTTACCATTAATTGAGCATGGACACCTCCATTATGGAGAAAACAAGGTTCAGGAAGCGATAGATAAATGGACAGATATAAAAAACCAAAATAATGGCATTAAACTTCATCTAATTGGAAGACTTCAAAGCAATAAAGTAAGGTTTGCCTTGAAAATATTTGACTATATTCACTCACTGGATAGTGAAAAATTAGCGAATAAAATCTCAAAGGAACAAGAAACACAAGGAAAAAAACCAAAAATATTCATACAGGTAAACATTGGCAATGAGGATCAAAAATCTGGAATAAAAAAAGAAAATTTAATTGATTTTTATAATTTTTGTAAAAATTTAAATTTAGATGTTATTGGTACAATGTGCATTCCTCCTAATAATGAAAAAACAGAAAATTACTTTTTTGAAATGAATCAAATAAACCAAGAATTAAATTTTAAAGAGTTGAGCATGGGCATGTCAGGAGACTATCTGGAGGCCATACAAAATAAAGCTACGTTTGTGAGAATTGGTTCAAAAATATTTGGCTATAGAGTTTAGCCTATTTTAATCTTGGTTTTTTTATTTATTAATTTTAGCAATATTTCAAAATCTTTCTTTTTTAAAGCAATACATCCAGCTGTTACCTTATAATCATTAGTTAGATGTATAAATACTGCACTCCCTTTGTTTGGAATTTTTTTTTCATTATGGCTAATTGAAATTATATAATCGTACTTATGATCTTTTCTATATAAGTTTTCTTTGAGATCTTTATTAACTGTTTTAATTTCTTCATTGTATTTTTTATGGTTTGCGTCATCACACCAGGCCATGTCTTTTTTAATGACCTTTTTAGTTAATCTGCATTTTGGAATGCCAACACGATCTTTTCTAAAATATAACTTTTTTAAATTAAATAACCCCTTTGGAACTGTAAAATCTATTATTACATCAGTCTTTTTAAAAGCTTCTTCAGTATTTACATCAAGCTTTATTCCAGAAATTTTTTTACTGATAGCTTTATTTTCTGTAAGAGCAGCTAATCTAAAGTTTTTATTATTTTTTGAGGATTTAATAAGTTGTTGACCCATTCTCCCTAGGCAGCCAGAAATAGCTAAATTAATTTTTTTCATTTAAGAAAATATTAACCTTTTTTAGTTAATTAGTCTTTAGTTTTTCCAAAAACTTTTTGCTTTTTGAAAGAATTGTTTGATACTTGGGTTAGACTTTTCGTTTTCAATTTCTCTAAATTTTTCAAGTAACTCTCTTTGTTCTTTATTCAACGAAATAGGAACTTCAGTATTTACCTGAACATAAAGGTCTCCATTTCCACTACCTCTCATATAGGGCATGCCTTTACCTTTTAGTCTAAATTGTTTTCCATTTTGAGTGCCATCAGGTATTTTAATCTTTGCTCTTCCACCATCAATTGTTGGTATTTCTATTGTAGTTCCTAATGCTGCATCAGCAATGGATATAGGAAATTCAAAAAATAGGTTTTCATCAGATCTTTTAAATAAGTCATGTGAATGAACATTTATAAAAAGATAAAGATCGCCACTTGCTCCACCTTTAGAACCTGCTTCACCTTTTCCAGCTAATCTAATCCTAGTGCCATCATCAACACCTTTGGGAATTGTAACTGATATTTTTTTTGATGCTTGCTTGTTACCTTGACCATTACAGTCTGTACATGGATTTGTTATTTCTTCACCAGAGCCTGCACATTGAGGACAAGTTTGTTGAACAGTAAAAAAACCTTGGTTAGATCTTACTTTACCATTTCCACCACAAACCGTACATCTGTCTGGAGAATGACCAGGTTTAGAGCCATTACCTTTACAAGTGTTACATTTTTCTGTTGTTGAGAATTTTATATCCTGTTTTTTGCCTTCATAGGCTTCTTCAAGAGTAATAGATAAATCATATCGTAGATCTGAGCCTCTATTGTTGGTTTTTCTTCCTCTCCTTGATTGTTGTCCACCAGCAAAATCTCCAAAAAAATCTTCAAATATATCTGAAAAATCGGCTCCACCAAAACCACCACCTTGTCTTCCACCGCCTCCACCTTCAAAAGCAGCATGGCCAAAGTTATCATAATTTTGTTTTTTTTCTTTATCTGAAAGGATGCTGTAAGCTTCACCAGCTTCTTTAAATTTATCTTCAGAAGCTTTGTCGTCTGGGTTTTTGTCTGGGTGATGTTTTACAGCTAATTTACGATAAGCAGATTTTAATTCTTCAGGGCTTGCATTCTTGCTAACACCTAAGACGTCATAAAAATCTCTTTTAGCCATAAGTTACTTTAAGATGATAGTTGTTTTAAGTCTTAAGCGCTTTTTTCTTTATCTTCTTCTTTTGTTTCTTCTTTTGTCTCTTCTTTTGTCTCTTCTTCTTTTACTTCTTCAAAATCCGCATCAACTACATTATCGTCTTTTTTTGTTTCGTCATTATTATCACCGTCCTTAGGTGAACCCTCTTTTTTTTCTTGAGATTTGTAAATAGCTTCACCTAGTTTCATAGAAGCTTGAACTAAAGTTTCTGTTTTCTTTTTAATTTCTTCAGTTTCAGTTCCTTTAATAGCTTCTTTTAAGTCAGTTGATGCATCCTCTATTGCTTTTTTATCAGCATCAGAAACTTTTGCACCATGCTCTTTTAAATTTTTTTCAGTTGAATGAATTAAAGTATCCGCTTGATTTCTTGCATCTACAGATTCTCTTTTCTTTTTATCTTCATCTTTATTAGCTTCAGCATCTTTTACCATTTTTTCAATCTCTTCATCACTTAAGCCACCTGAAGCCTGGATTTGAATTTTTTGTTCTTTTCCAGTTCCTTTATCTTTAGCAGAAACACTTACAATTCCATTTGCATCAATATCAAAAGTTACTTCTATTTGAGGCACCCCTCTTGGAGCAGGCGCAATTCCAACTAGTTCAAAGTTTCCTAACATTTTATTGTCAGAAGCCATTTCCCTCTCACCTTGAAGTACTCTTATTGATACAGCAGGCTGATTGTCATCAGCTGTAGAAAATACTTGGCTTTTTTTCGTTGGTATTGTTGTATTTTTTTCAATTAATTTTGTCGATACTCCACCCAATGTTTCAATTCCAAGTGATAGAGGTGTTACGTCTAAAAGAAGCACATCTTTAACGTCTCCTTGAAGTACTCCAGCTTGGATTGCAGCACCCATTGCAACAACTTCATCTGGGTTTACACTTTTATTTGGCTCTTTTCCAAAAAAGTTTTTAACTTCAGCAAGAACTTTGGGCATTCTTGTCATCCCACCAACCATTACAATTTCATCAATTTCATTTGCAGTAAGGCCCGCATCTTTAAGAGCAGTTTTACATGGCGGTAATGTTCTTGATATTAAATCTTCAACCAAAGCTTCTAATTTTGCTCTAGTCATTTTTAAATTAATATGTTTTGGGCCAGTTTTATCTGCAGTTATAAATGGTAAATTAACATCAGTCTGTTCTGCAGAAGATAATTCAATTTTTGCTTTTTCAGCAGCTTCTTTTAACCTTTGAAGGGCTAATTTATCAGATCTTAAATCAATTCCATTATCTTTTTTAAATTCACCAATTAAATAATCAACAATAGTGTTATCAAAGTCTTCGCCTCCTAAAAATGTATCACCATTTGTAGACTTAACTTCAAATACACCATCACCTAACTCAAGGATAGAGACATCAAAAGTTCCACCACCCAAATCATATACGGCAATTTTTTTATTTTCTTTTTTTTTATCCAAACCATATGCTAGGGAAGCTGCAGTTGGTTCATTAATAATTCTTAAAACTTCAAGACCAGCAATTTTACCAGCATCTTTTGTTGCTTGTCTTTGAGCGTCATTAAAATATGCAGGAACTGTAATCACAGCTTTCGTTACTGCCTGTCCTAAATATTTTTCAGCTGTTTCTTTCATTTTTATCAGAATAAAAGCAGAGATTTGTGATGGAGAATATTTTTCTCCTCTAGCTTCAATCCAAGCATCTCCTTTTTCTGAATTTACAATCTTAAAAGGAGCTGCTGCAATATCTTTTTTTACAGTAGGGTCTTCAAAATTTCTTCCAATTAATCTCTTTACAGCAAAAATAGTATTTTCAGGATTAGTAACAGCCTGTCTTTTTGCGGGTTGACCTACAAGCTTCTCTCCATCTTCAGTAAAAGCCACAACCGAAGGAGTTGTTCTTGCACCCTCAGCATTTTCTAAAACTTTTGGCTGACTACCTTCCATGATAGACACACATGAATTCGTTGTTCCTAAATCTATTCCTATAATTTTGCTCATAATTTAATTCCTACCCTTCATATAAGTGTTAATTTTTAATCTACAAGTTCTGGCAATTATTATTAATTGTCCGAATTCTCTTCATTTTCCTCATCTTTTTGATCATTTTGAGTTTTAGTTTTTTTTGAAACCCCAACTAGAGCTGGCCTCAAAAGCCTATCTTTCATCATGAAACCTTTTTGAATTTCTTGAACTATTGTTCCAGGCTCTTTTTGATCATCATCAATTTCCATCATTGCTTGATGAAAATTTGGATCAAGTTTTTTTCCAATTGAATCCAAAGGAGTAATTCCATTTTTTGATAAAATAGAAACCATATCTTTATTTATAATATCAAAATGTTCTAAAGTTTTTT
>CAJQTI010000006.1 GCA_905618915.1 uncultured Candidatus Pelagibacter sp.
TAGATACGGGAAATAAGCATGTAAATAGAAGGTTTTAAGTCTATCTATATTAATTTTTCATCTTCATACACACAACATTTCTCTGGAGGAATATAAAGGTTTACCTTTTCTGATGAAACTTCAGTTTCTCTATTTATTTTAGACTTGATTGTAAGGTTGCCCATTTTAGCGGTTAATAATTTATAATTTCCTAGGTCTTCTACTTTTTCTACATCAACACTAATAACATTCTCTTTTTGACTTTCAGCTATCTTTATAAATTCAGATCTTATGCCTAATTTAACTTTATTATTTTTTAATTTTGACAAATCTGTAGCTGTTTTAATCAAAGTATCATTAATTTTAACACTATTATTTGATGAAGTTTCTGATTCGAATAAATTCATCGCAGGAGATCCTATAAAATACCCAACAAAAGTAGTTTTTGGTCTTTCAAATAATTCTTTAGGAGTTCCTGTTTGAACCACCTCACCTTCACTCATAACTATTATATTATCCGCAAAAGTCATCGCTTCATTTTGATCGTGAGTTACATAAACTAGGGTTGTTTTATATTTCTCATTTATTTCCTTGAGATTTCTTCTTAATTTAAATTTTAGATCAGGGTCTATAACCGTTAATGGCTCATCCATTAATACTGCAGCAACATCTTCTCTTACAAGCCCTCTACCAAGCGAAATTAATTGTTTTTGATCGGCAGTAAGTTTTCTAGCTGGTAATTTTAAAAAAGATTTTAAATTTAACGTTTCAGCTACAGAATTAACCCTTTCTTCCACTATTTCTTGAGAAAAATCTCTACATCTCAAAGGGAAAGCTAAATTATCATACACTGTCATGGTGCTATAGATAACTGGAAATTGAAATACTTGTGCAATGTTTCTACTCTCAGTTTTAAGGTCAGTAACATCTTTTTCATCAAATAGTATTTTTCCCGATGAAGGTCTTACTAAGCCTGACACAATATTTAACATCGTTGTTTTTCCACACCCAGATGGTCCTAAAATTGCGTATCTTTTTCCATCTTCCCAAACCATTGAGAATGGGTTTAATGCATAAGTCGGATTAGGATCATTTGGATTATATGAGTGAGATATTTTATTTAAATTAATTTTAGACATTGCTACCTCTAAATGGAGATGAGGCTAAATTTCCAACTTCATCAAATGCATAAGCTCTATTGGATTTAAAGTTAATTTTAACTTTATCACGAATTTTAAAATCCATCACTTCCTCTATACTAGTTATAATTTTTAAATTTCCCCTTGTGAGGTGTAGTAAAGTTTCTGAGCCACTAATTTCTGCAAGCTCCACTTCAAATTCAAAACCATTATCATTCAATTCAATATCAGACGCTCTTATACCAAAATTAAAATGCTTATCTTTTAATTTAGATAAATGATCTGGAATATCTATTTCAATATCTTCAAATTTTATTTTATTAGAACCTAGGTCAGCTTTCAAAATATTCATAGGTGGGTCATTTGAAATAGCAGCAACCTTTAAATCTTTGGGATTTTCAAATATTTCTTTTGCAGCACCTACCTGTAGTACTCTACCTTCATCAAGAACAATGACTTCACCATTAAGTTCCATTGCCTCCCTAGGGTCCGTTGTTGAAAAAATTACAATACTTTCCTCTGATAGACCATTAACAAAGATATTTTTAAACTCTTCTCGCAACTGCTCTCTTAACTTGTAGTCTAAATTAACTAGTGGCTCATCAAGTAGTAAAATCTTTGCATTTTTTACAAGTGACCTTGCAACTGAAACCCTTTGTTGTTGGCCACCTGATAATTCTTGGATTTTTCTTTTTTCATAACCCTCTAGTCCTACTAATTTCAAAGATTTAAAAACCTCATCATTAATCTTTTGAGGGTCTAAACCTCTTTGTTTTAGAGGAAAAGCTATATTTTCAAAAACATTTAGGTGAGGGTAGTTAATGAATTGCTGATAAACCATGGCAATATTTCTTTTCCACACGGGTATCTCTAAAAAATTCTTATCTTCAAATCTAATCGATCCACTATCTGGCATAAGTAGCCCTGCTATTGTTTTTAATAAAGTAGTTTTCCCAGAAAGTGTTCTTCCCAAAATTGTATACAATTTACCTTTTTCAAAATTAAAAGAGATTTTTCTTAACTGAAGTTCTTCAGTTAATTTATACGATAAGTTTTCACCAACTAAATTCATTATTTAATTGCTCCTGATAGATTTCCTTTTGATAAATATCTCTCAACAATAAATGCAACAACAATTAATGGTGCAACAGAAACTAGTGCTGAGGCTGATAAACTCCACCATGGCGTTATTGAAGAGTTTAAAGCTACAATTTTTACAGGAAGTAACTGCACTTCAGTAAAGGTTAAAATAAAAGCAAAAAAGAAATCAATCCATCCAAATATAATACAAAACATTCCAGCAACAATTAATCCAGGTATTGAATTTGGTAATACAACTTTATAAAATGCCTGGTAAGGATTACATCCATCTATCAATGCTGTTTCATCTATCTCTCTTGGAACTTTATTAAAAAAATCAACCATAATCCAAACTGCTATTGGCATTAACAAAACAATATAAACAACTATTAATCCAAATAGACTGTCCAATAAGTTAACCGCACCAAGAAATAAAAAGAAAGGTATGGATAAAACTATTGGTGGCATAATTCTTTGAGAAATAAAGAAAAATGTAATGTCATTATTCTTTATTGGACCAGCTTTGAATGTATATCTAGAAAGAGCATAAGCAGATAAGGTTCCAAGTATAATACTAACTAAACTTGCAGTGCATGTTACAAACAAACTATTAAAATAAGGTTCAACAATATCCACCCCTCCTTGTGCTGGGGATTTAATTAAAACTCTCCAACCTTCTAAATTTGGTTCAAAATCAACCCATGGAATGTAAGTAACACCTCCATTTACTGAATTAAAATCTTTAAACGAGGTTGTAAGAGCCCAAAGAAAAGGCGCCACAACAAAAACTGTCCAAACCGTTATAAAAAAATATTTTAAAAATGTGTATAATTTTCCCATATTTATTCTTTGAGTAATAGTTTGGTTAATACTTTTGCTATAACTGTTAAACTTATGATCATTATTATTAAATATGTGAATGACATTGAGGCTGCATAACCCATCTGAAACTCTCTAAGTCCCTTAATAAAAATATAAAAACTTGATGTCTCAGTTGAAGTTCCTGGACCACCTGAGGTTAAAACATAAACGGTATCCATTATTTTTGAAGCTTCAATCAATCTAATAATAATTGCGCCAATAGATATGGGTGCCATCAATGGAAACGTTACATAAATAAATTTTCTAATTGGACTTGCTCCATCAATTGCAGCTGCTAAAAAAGGTTCTTTAGGTAGTGATAAAAGACCCGCCAATAATAGTAAAAACATAAAAGGTGTCCACTGCCAAACCTCAACAATAATTACAGTAATTTTAGCTAAAGTAGGGTCTGTAAGCCATTTTGGTGCAACATCAAATATCTGCAAAAGATCATTAACAGGCCCTAGTGACTCATGAAAAAAAGTTCTCCAAATAACTGTCATAATAACTGGAGTAGTCATCATGGGTATTAAAAATAATACTCTAAAGAATCTTTGAAACTTAATTTCCTTCCAAACCATATGTGCTAAAGCAAAGCCAATTACATACTGTAAGGTTACAGTTGTAACTGACAAGAAACTTAACCTAATAAACGATTCCCAGAATCGCGGATCATCAGTGAATAACCTAACATAGTTTTCAAGGCCTATAAAATTTAAACCATTATAGCTATTCCACCCCGACAAACTTAAACGAACTACAAATATTATTGGGAAAATTAAGATACCTATAAGAACAAATAAACCTGGAAATAAAAAAACGTATTTATGTTTAAAGTTCATGTAATTGAATTTTGAATGTAATGTATATGGCCACTAATTAAAAGTGGCCACATAAAGTTATTTTTATAACTTGTTGTCTTCCATTTTGACACCAACAGCATAATCTTCTTGTACTGCTGATTTTCCAACTCTTTTGACAATTGCTTCCCACTCTTTAGCGACTTCATCCAGCGCTTCTTGAGGTGATAGCTGTCCAGCTAAAGCCTTAGAAGTTCCAGTTGCAACCGCACTAGTGAACTCAAATACACCACGTACTCTTAAAGGGAAAACTCTATTTTTACTTTTTTCCATATCTTTAAGTGTCTTAGTATAACTTTTAGCAATATCTGCATCCCAACCCATAGTATCTATATAAAGATTTGGATCGAAATCAGAGTTTTTAAATGGATTAACACCAAAGTTACCAATAGCTAAGTCAGCTTGGTGGTTTGCTCCGTTAGAAAAGAAACATAGATAGTCAAACGCCATCTCTTGCACTTTACTTTTCTTAGCAACACCTACTGCCCAACCCCATACGATGTATGGTGCTTGGTTGTATTTGTTATCCCATTTGCCAGATACTCTATTCCAGACTTTATCTGCACCCGGAAGAGGAGCTGTACCTACTTTATTTTTGATAGGACTATCATCTTGCATCGCTGCAATAAAAGCATCATCCCATGAAAAACTAAACAAAGTTTGGCCACCACCAAATGATCCAATTTCATCACCTAGTCCAAAGTTAATTCCTCCTGGAGGAACATACTTAGTAGCTTCTACCCAGTCAGTTAAAGCCTCAACAAACCCTGGATTGTTAATGTTTGGTTTCATAGTTTCTAAATCAAAAAAGAAACCACCTGGAGTTCTTGGATTTTTAGCATACGCTACTGATCTACTGAAAAAAGCTGCGAACATTAAGTCGTCTTTTTTCATAACTTCAGCTGAACCGTATTCTTTTTCTCCATCTCCATCCCAATCCCAACCGTTAAAGTATTTGGCCATTTCGCCATATTCTTTCCAAGTTGTAGGAACTTTTAACTCTTTTCCAGTATCTGCTTTGTATTTCTTTTGCATCTCAGGATTATCAATTACATCTTTTCTGTATTTTAGATAATGCCTGTCTCCATCAACTGGATATTGATACATAGTTCCATCCCAAGAAGAAACACCCACATGAGATTTTGTTACATCTTTCATCTCTTTTGTGTTCATGTATTTTTTTGGAACTGGTGCTAAGTATTGTCTCCAGTCATTTATAAAGTTAGAAAATCCAAATACGATATCGTATGGAGATTGACCAGCTTTAAAAGGAACCATAGCTTTTGCATACAAATCACCTGCTGGTGTATGTGTTACATCTACTGTTGCACCCGTTAATTTAGAAAACTGTTCAGCATGAAGAGCTGTAGGCTGTCCAATTACCGGAACTGCGTGCGTGTTTATTTTTAGAGTTTTTCCTTTGTAGTTCTTTTTTGAAATTTTCTCATAAGAACAGTCACCAGAAATATCTCCTGTTGCTTTGATATGTGGAAATTGATCGCTCCACTTATCTGCAAAAGCTGGACTAAATATCAGGACACCTGATATCATAGCACTTAAGCAAGTTTTTATTATTTTCATTTATCCCTCTCGTTATTTATTATTATGGAACTAAAACGGCTCTTCCCTTAACTTTACCTTCGTTAAGATCATGAAGCGCTTTATTAGCATCGCCTAATTTATACTCTTGCATAGAAAGTGTAACTAACCCTTTGTTAGCTAACTCCATCAACTCATATAACTCAGACCACGTTCCTACTAAATTTCCAACTATTGTTTTTTCTGAAATAATTACATCAACAGCTAAAACTCTGATTTCTTCACCATAACCAACAATGTAATAATATCCACTACCTGCCGTCATTTTAATGCCCATTGCTGTTGATCCTTTTTCACCAACAAAATCGATTACAGCTTCACCACCCTTACCTTTAGTAAGCTCTAGAACTCTTTCAGTTTCGTTGCCATCAATTAAAACTCCCTCATCACCACCAAGTGACATCGCATGTTTTAATGCTTCAGCAGATTTTTCAACAATGATAATATTTGCAGCACACATTGCTTTTAAACATTGAATTGCAATATGACCAAGTCCACCAGCACCAATAATTACACAGGTCTGGCCTGGTAATAAATGTCTAGTAGCTTTTTTAACAACTCTGTAAGCAGTTAGTCCAGCATCTGAAAAAGGCGCAACATCTTTTGGTGCTAATATAGTGGGTAGTTTAATTAAGTTACGAACACTTGTTTTAAGTAGTTCTGCATAACCACCTTCTTTAATATTTAGACCTGGAAATGCTCCATCTTCAGCGTGTTGATCTAAACCTCTACGACAGCTCAAACAAGTTCCATCTGTTCCTGAAATAATTGGATGGAGAATAACAGGGTCACCTTTTTTAAATCCTACAACATCTTTTCCTACTTCTTCAACCCATCCAGCATTTTCATGACCCATAACCATAGGTAACAAATCTCCTTTGGGATCTTGAATATGCTCCCAAACACCTTCAATAATATGTAGGTCAGTTCTGCAAACTCCTGCAGCACCAATTTTAACAATAACATCTGATGATTTTTCTAATTTTGGATCTGGCATTTCTTGCTCAGTAACCCAAACCTTTTCATCCATCTTTGGATTATATTTATGTAAAACTTGTGCCTTCATAATTTCTCTCTATTCTTTAATTTGTTAATTTTTTTTTAACAAACCCTATCCAATATGGCCGACAACAGAGAGTCAATCAGACAAAAAAGTGTTCAGAAAGTTAACAAAATACAACTTCTGGTTGGTTGTTGATTTTTTAATAAAGTTTTAAAATAAGAAATGTCAAATTTCATATCTTTTGAAAAAGAATTCTCAGACCTTACTAAGAGAAGAGGTTTTTTACCTTCTTTGATTGATAAAGATATTTCTGATAGTTGGAAAAGATGTATTTCAAGTGGACTAGATCCACTTGAAAATCCAAAAAGAACAATTCTTACTTCTAAAGAACTTGATGAGCTTAGAGAAAAAAATGAATATATCAGAAGACTGGTAAACCCTGAGCTTGAACTTTTGTATTCACAAATAGCTGGGACAAACTTTATGGTAGCATATTCTGACAGTACGGGATCTGTTATGGATACTATTTATGATAAAACCTGTCTTAAAACTGATGTTGGAAAAATTGTAATACCGGGATCAATTTGGAGAGAAGAAATTGGAGGTACAAATGGGTTGGGACAAGTTGTTACTCTTAATAAAGACTCTATAGTTTCAGGTAAAGAACATTTTTTTGAGTCACATGGAAAATTATCTTGTTTTGCAAGTCCCATACTAAATCATGAAGGGAAAACTATTGGTATAATAGATGCCTCTACTGATGTTCATTCAAGAGAACAACATACTTTGGCTCTAGTTAAACTTGCTACAAAAAGTATCGAAACAAAATTATTTTTAAACCAATTTAAAGATGAATTAATTTTATCATTTCATCCACGTCAAGAATATTTAAGCACTAACAGTGTTGGTCTACTTGCGATTAATGGTGATGGATTTATTGTTGGCTCTAATTCAAATGCAAGAATTATGCTACATGGCCTCTTAACAATAAAGAATGAAAAGTTTAATAATATTTTTATTACTTCATTTTCTTCAATTGCGAATGAAATTTTACAAAATAAAATAACAAAAATTTCTGATCATTTAGGTTCATCTGTTTTTATAATAAAAAGTCAAAATTTTAAGCAAAGAATACCCAAGGAAACAAAAGTAAAAAATCACGCATGCAATAACTGTAGGGGCTCAAAGTTTAAAGAAGATAGATGCACTTTAATTAAATCTACTTTTTTAGAAACTGGAAATATTAGTGCAGTTTCTAGGAGGCTAGGCGTTTCTCGAACTACAATTTATAAACATTTAAAATAAAATTAATTTTTAGAATTTTTTATTAAAAAAAACAGATAAGAAAAAAAAGAAGTTAATAAAAAAAATATCATAGCCAATTTAAAACCTAAAATTTCTGAAAAACCTAAGTTCATTGTTAAATCAATAATAACACCAATAATCCATTGAAGTAAAAATGCACCAATAAAAAGGAGTAGGTTAAAAGAAGTTAATGCTTTTCCAGCATTAGAGAATGAAAAAGCCATTCCAACTGCAGGCTGACTTAAAGATAGAAATACTGAACTTACTGCAAAGAATGCCCAATGAAATGCTCCAGCTTTTGGTCCTAGATAAATTATAAAAATTAGCACTATTAAGTTTAATGGTGCACCAAATTTCAGTAGCCTTATTGCATCAGAAACACTTTTAGAAAACTTTGGAACAAAATACCCCCAAATTAAAAAAGATAAAAGTAAGGACAAATAAATAATAAATAAACCATTTGCACTTTCTTCTGGTGTGTATCCAGATACTTTAACCATCCATGGTCCTGCCCATAAAGTTTGTACAGCAAATAAGCCTCCATAATTAAAGATGCCCATCGGTACTAAACTTTTAAAAAGTTTATTCTGCCAAACTTCTTTTAAAGAACCTTTATCTTCAGGTGTATTTTGAACGTTTGCTCTATTCCAGTTTGGAATAAAAATAATAATTAATACAATACAAAGAATTGTTAATATTGCCAAAATTACAAATATTAACCTCCAACCTATTATTGGTAAAAAAAATTGAACTGGTAAACTAGAAGATAACATTCCTATCGCACCAGTCATTAACATCCATGAGCTTGCTCTTTGTTGAGTCTCATCTTGAAACCAAACTCTATAAGCAGTTAATGGTCCCATCAAACAGGCTCCAACACCTGCTCCAATTAAAATTCTAGAAATTACAAGAGATGTAAAATTCTGAGATAAAGAAAACGAAATCATGCCTACAATTGCAATTAATAAAAAGCAGGAAACTATTTTTTTTGGTCCACTTTTATCTAATAAATATCCTAAAGGAATTTGGACAGATGCAAATCCCAAAAAATAACCACCTCCTAAAAGTCCTAAATTACCAGCTGATAAATTAAATTCTGATACAAGTTGTGGTGAAATAGTTGCTGTAATTGCTCTTAATAAATTTGAAATATAATACCCAAAAGCAAAAACTAAAAAAATAGTAACTGCTTTTTGCTTGGGCAAAACTATTTTATTCATAATTTAAATTTAGATCTTATAATAAATTTAGTTTACTTTATTCTTACAATCTCCAGTTTTAAAAAACTCATCAATATTTTCTACTGCCAAATCACCCATAGCAGTTCTTGTCTGTTTTGTTGAACTTCCAAGGTGAGGTAAAATAAAAGCACTCTTGTGTTTTAAATAACCAGAATTTAAGTTGGGTTCTCCTTTGTAAACATCTAATCCAACTGCATAAATCTTCCTTCTATCTAGGGCATCTAACATAGCCTCGTCATCAATCATATCCCCTCTTGCACTATTTGTAATTATTGCACCAGTTGGAAAATACTCTAAAGTTTCTTTATTGATTATATTCACAGTCTCTTTTGTGGCTGGACAATTAATTGCTAAAATATCAGAAACAGAAAATAAACTTTTAATATTTTTATGATAAGTAGCACCTTCTTCAAGTTCTGGGGTTAATTTAGATCTATTATGATAGTGAATTTCCATTCCAAAAGGTCTTGAAAGTTTTGCTACCGCTCTTCCAATTCTTCCCATTCCTAAAATTCCCAATCTTGCTCCTGTTAATTGTTTACCAATTAAAAAATCTGCAGACCATTTCCAGTCACTATTTTTTGCGTACTCAATTCCCTCTGGAGCTCTTCTTGCAGCACCAAGTATTAATAACATTGCAATCTCTGCTGTAGCATCTGTTAAAACATCAGGAGTGTTTGTAACTGCTATTCCTCTTTTTTTTGCAGCCTCTAAATCTATATTTCCAAAACCTACAGCAAAATTAGAAATTACCTTGATCGTATCTGGCAGTTTGTTGATTGTATCTTCATCCATTTTTTCTGTTAAAGATGTTAAAATTGCATCACAACCTTGGCTTAATTCAATTAGTTTTGACTGTGAATATAGCTCGTCATTAGCGTTAATATTTGCAACAAAAATTTTTGAGGCTTTTTCCTCACTTGCTTTTAACAATCTTCTAGTAATTAATATTTTTTTCATGTTTTAGACTATTTTTTTTTGTTTTAAGATTGATATACTATTTAAAAAAAAATGGAAAACAACATATTACAAACTGAACTTTCAAGTCTTTTAAAAGATAGATTTTCTATATCAAAATCTACTAGAGCAAATTATGCTAGAGGCGAAGATGCTTATGAGGCAGTCTTATCTCAAGCTGTAGTTTTTCCAGAAACAAACGAAGAAGTTTCAAAAATATTATCATTATGTAATAAACATAAAATTCCTGTTGTTCCTTTTGGAACTGGAACATCATTAGAAGGTAATGCTGTTGGAAATGAAAACGGTGTGACTTTATCTTTAGAAAAAATGAATAAAGTTTTAAGTGTTAACGCTGGAGATTTTGATTGTAGAGTGCAAGCAAATGTAACTAGAAAACAGCTAAATGAACATTTAAGAGATGATGGTGTTTTTTTTCCAATTGACCCTGGTGCAGATGCTGCTTTAGGGGGGATGGCCTCAACTTCAGCCTCAGGAACAATGGCCGTCAAATATGGAACCATGAGAACAGTTGTATCAGGTTTGACTGTAGTATTACCAAGTGGTGAAATTGTTAAAACTGGAACTCGTACAAAAAAATCATCTGCAGGCTACAACTTAACAAATTTATTTATAGGTTCTGAAGGAACTTTAGGGGTTATTACTGAAGTACATTTAAGACTATCTCCAATACCCGAAAGTATAATGAGTGCAGTATGTCATTTTCCTGATCTTGAAACTGCAGTTTTGACTTCTCAAGAGGTTATTCAATATGGTGTTCCAATAGCAAGAATAGAAATGTTAAATAAAGACCAAATGGAAATTTGTATTAATTATTCAAAATTAGAAAATATGGAGGAAAAACCAACACTCTTTTTTGAGTTTCACGGTAGTGAAGAATCAAACAAAGAAGCAATTAAAATTGTAGAAGAATTATCTAAAAATAATAATGGAAGTGATTTTAAATGGGCTGTGTCACTTGAGGATAGAAATAAATTATGGCAAGCAAGGCATGACGTTTATTATTCTGTAAAAGCACAAGGTAAAAATGTTAAAATTTATTCAACAGATGTATGTGTACCTGTTTCAAATTTAGTTGAGTGTATTAATTTTGCTGAAACAGAAATAAAAAAATTTGGTCTTAAGGCGCCAATGGTTGGTCATGTTGGAGATGGAAATTTTCACGCAATCATAATGTATGACCCAGCTATTGAAGGTTCTTATCAAAAAATTAGAGATTTTAGTGATAAACTTATAGATAAGACCTTGGAACTTGAGGGAACAATTACTGGTGAGCATGGTATTGGATTGCAGAAAAAAGCTTATCTTCTTAAAGAACATCCAGACAATTTACCTTTGATGAAATCAATTAAAAGAAGTCTTGATCCAAACAATATAATGAATCCAGGTAAAATTTTTGATCTTAATTAAAAAAAACTTTAGCCTAACATCTTTTTAATATTTTCTAATGCCTGAGAAATACTATCTTCTGAGGCTGCAAAACTAAATCTTACATAATCTATAGCAGTTTTACCAAAAGCTGTTCCTGGGACTATGGCCACACCTGCTTCGTGCATAGCTTTTTTTGCAAATTCAGAACCATTCATGCCAGTACCTATAACTTTTGGAAATGCATAAAAAGCTCCACCTGGTAAACTACATTCAATACCTGGTAAACTGTTTAAACCTTCATGAATTAATTTTCTTCGTTTATCAAATTTTTTCATCATTTCAAGTATAGGCTCATCTGGGCCATCTAATGCAGCAATGCCTGCAAACTGTGAGGGGGCATTAACACATGACACACTATTAATTATAAGCTTTGTTACATGCTCTACTAAATTCTCTGGCCACACACTCCATCCCATTCTCCAACCAGTCATAGAATAAGCCTTACTCCATCCATCTAGAACTATCAGTCTATCTTGAAGGTCTGGATAATTAAAAAATGTTGGCATCTCTTTATTATCATAGATTTGTCTACTATAAATTTCATCACTTAAAATAACAACATGAGGATATTTTTTAAGTCCTTCAGCTAATTTATCAACTTCTTCTTTTTCAACAAAACTTCCTGTTGGGTTGTTAGGGTTTATAAGTATTAATAATCTAGTCTCATCTGTGATTAATGATAAAATTTTTTCAGCAGTAAATTTTAGATCCTTATCTTCTGTAAGGTCATAAGGCACAGCAGTTGAACCTGTGTAATTAATCATTGATTCATAAATTGGAAAACCTGGTGTTGGATGAATTATCTCCGCACCTGGTTCACCAAACATCTGTATTGCATAATACATGGTTGGTTTGCCACCTGGCATTATTAAAACTCTCTCTGGATCTATTTCTTTATTATAAAGTTTTTTAATTTTTCTGGTAACTGCCTGTCTGCATTCTAAAATTCCATTAGATAAAACATACCCATGATGACCATCATCTAAAGCTTTTTTTGCAGCATCAACAATATGTTGTGGAGTTTTAAAGTCAGGCTGACCTAAACCTAAATGTATCATAGGCTTGCCCTGTGCTTCTAATTTTTTTGCTTCAGCTAAAATACTAAAAGCAGACTCCGTTCCCAATCTATCTAGACTTTTTGCTAACTTCATTTTTTTTGCTTTTTTTTAATTAATTATTCTATTTTTTGAAAATTATCTTAGAATTGTTAAATTCTTTGAGGTTTTTACAGCCCATTAATATCATGTTACGTCGAATTTCACTGTGCATGTTGTGTAATGCACGTTCTACACCTTGTTGGCCACCTGCACCAAGTGAAAATAAGAACATTTTTCCAAAACTACAAGCTTTTGCACCTGCTGCAAGAGCCTTGAGCACGTGCGTACCTCTTCTAACTCCACCATCTAATATTATTTCTAGTTTATCTCCAACTGCATCAGAGATTGCTTTTACCTGATCAAAAGGAGATCTTGAACCATCCAGCTGTCTTCCACCGTGATTTGAAATCATTATAGCTGTGCAACCAATATCAACAGCTCTTTTTGCATCATCTACTGACATAACACCTTTAAGTGCAAATGGTCCATTCCATCTCTTAATGCAATATTCAGCATCTTTCCAATTCATTGCTGGATCATATTGCTCATTAATATAATCTATGACCGATTTAGAAATGTTTGTACCTTTGTCTGTTTTATTTTTTATATTTGCAAGTTCAAACTTTTTATTAGTTAAATATTTAAAAACCCATTCAGGTCGCATTGCAAAACTCAATAAACTTTCAAGAGTTAGTTTTGGTGGAGTGGTAAAACCAGTTCTGTGATCTCGCTCTCTATTTCCTGCAACCAAAGTATCCACTGTTAAACATAGTCCATCAAAATTAGCTACTCTACATCTGTCAATTAAATCATCAGTAATGGATTGATCTTTATGTACATATAGTTGAAAAAGTTTAGGACAATTTGAAATTTCTGCAACTTCTTCAATTGAAAAAGAGGCCATAGTAGACATACTATACATAGTCCCATATTTTTCAGCTGCCCTTGCTGATGCCTTATCTCCCTCAGGTGTATACAAACTTTGCATCGCAGTTGGTGATAGAAAAAGTGGCATATCAATTTTTCTTCCAAAAATAGTAGTTGATAAATCTGGTTCACCCACACTTGCTAAAATGTTTGGAACTAAATCACAATCATTAAAAGCGTTAGTATTTCTATTTAAGGTTACCTCATCATCAGAACCTCCGTCAATATAATGAAAGATGGGTGCTGGTAATTTTTTTTTTGCTAATTTTCTAAAATCATTAAAATTATAACAGTCTTTTAAATTCATAATTATCTAAACCTTAAGTTGTTTCTGTTTAAGTCACTAATTTTAGTGCAACCCATTAATTTCATATCTCTTACTAATTCAGCCTTATATTTTTCAATAGCTCTCTCAACACCAGCTTGTCCCCCAGCAGCTAGAGCATATAAATAAAGTCTTCCTCCTGAACATGCCTTTGCACCTAATGATAACGCTTTAAGCATATGAGTTCCTCTCTGGAATCCACCTTCACAAATTACATCTAATTTATCTCCAACAGCATCAACAATTTCAGCAAGCTGATCAAAGGGTGCTCTAGATCCGTCTAGTTGTCTTCCGCCATGATTTGAAACCATTATTCCTGTACATCCAATATCTACTGCACGTTTTGCATCCTCAACACTCATTATACCTTTTAGAGCAAAGTGACCTCCCCATTGAGAACAAAGTTTTTCAGCATCTTTCCAGTTCATGGATTGATCCAACATGGTAGAAAAGTATTGTCCTATTGAAGTATTAGTATCCGTACCCTCTTTCACATAATCTTGCAGATGAGGTAATTCAAATTTACCTTTTGTTAAATAGTTTATTCCCCACATTGGTTTTGTCGCAAAACTAAAAAGACTTGAAGGTGTAAGCTTTGGAGGTGATGTAAATCCAGTTCTTAAATCTCTTTCACGGTTTCCTCCAGTTATTGTATCTACCGTTAAAGCCATAACATCAAATTTTGCAGCTTTTGCTCTTTCTAAACAAGAGTCATTTAAACCTCTATCTTTATGAAAATAAAACTGAAACATTTTTGGTGTATCAACTAGTGAGGCTATTTCCTCAACACTCACAGTTGCAAGAGCTGAAACACCAAACATAGTATTAAATTTTTGAGCTGCTTTTCCAACTGCTCTTTCTCCATCGTAATGAAATAATCTTTGCAAGGCTGTTGGAGCAAGATAAAAAGGTAAGTCTAATTTTTTTCCAAATATTGTTGTAGATAAATCAACATTTTCAACACCTCTTAAAACATTTGGAACTAAATCGACATCATTAAATGAGCTCGTATTTCTTTCATAAGTAGTTTCATCATCAGCCGCACCATCGATATAATGGAATATTGGTGATGGTAATTTTTTTTTAGCTAATTTTCTAAAATCACTAAAGTTATGACAATCTTTTAAATTCATATATTTCTTTTTAGAATGTTTTAAAGAAATTAAACATATAACTATTTGCCCCAGGGTTTTTAGTTCCTAAGCTAGCATTAGAAAGGTGATTGTAAGAAAAACCAAGTTGACTGTTGCTAACAAAGTCTACTGAAATTTGTAGCTCACTTTTAAATTCCAGAATATGGCCCAAATCTTTACCATCTCCTTTGCTATATAATCCTGGTGCAAAGCTTGGAATAAAATTAATCCTACCTAACTTATATTGTGCTTGAACACCTGTATAAATATATGCAGCTGAGTCTGCAGTCAGCAACGCACCTGTTATAGGGGAAAGATTACCTAAAAAAGTATCTCTATTTAAATCCTCATTTTGATGTTGAAATCCAATTAATGTTGATTTTTTACCAGTATCACTGAAGTCAAACATTCCTGAATAAACATTAAATTTAGAACTGCTTTCTTCTGAATACGTCATTGAAGAAAGTAAACTAAAAAAAGTGATAAAAGTTAATTTTGATATTAATTTGTAATACTTCATTTAAATTTTGTTATTTTTATTTGATATTATTTTTTTGTATATTATCGCACCACCAAACAAAAATAACAATAATGGTAATAACCATAAAACATAAGTGTTTTTACTTAATTGAGGATCAAAAATCACCCAATCACCATACTTTTCCCTTAGAAATTGGTATATTTGTTTTTCTTTTAATCCTTCATTAATTTTTCTATCAACAATTAATTTAATACTAGAGGCAAATTCAGATTCTGAATCGTATACTGACTGACCCTGGCAGATTAAACAACGAATATTTTTTAATATCTTATTTTTTGAAACATCATTTACTTCATTAGATTTTGATTCAGAAAAGCTTATGACTAAAATTAGGATTATAAATATTTTTAAAACTTTCATTTGATAATTAATTTAATTTCATTAACAATTTCTTGATTAATTGGACCAACAAATTTTTTGATTATATCTTTATTTTTATCTATTAAAAAAGTTTCTGGAACTCCATAAGCTCCGAATTCAACTCCTAAAGTTCCATCTTTATCAATTAAAATTCTAGAATATGGGTTGCCAAAGTCATCAATAAATTTTTTTGCATTATCAAGATTGTCTCGATAATTTAATCCAATTAATTTAATCGATTCATTTTTACTTAGTTGCATTAATAAAGGATGCTCTGTTCTACAAGGTACACACCAAGAAGCCCAAATATTTACAATATAAAAAATGTTTTCTTCAAAAATTTTATCTGAATTTATATAGCTATTTGAATTAAAATCCTTAACTTTAAAAGTTGGGATATTTTTTTTTTCATTAACCTTGGGAGTGTAGTTATTTGGAGTATCTAATCCTTTATAAAAAATAACAAAACAAAAACTTAAGAATATAATTACAATAAATAAGCTAATCTTATTTTTCATATCTTTCTTTTAAATAAACTCATTAACCCACCAAGACTTAATAATAAAACTGAAATCCAGATCCAAACCATAAATGGCTTTACTTGATATCTAATATTAAAATATTCATTGCCTTTTACAAGGTTCATTACTAAAAACTTATCTTCTAATAGTGTTGTTTTTATATCTGCTTCACTAGTAATAATTACAGGCTGATTATAAATTCTAATCTCAGGGTTTAATTCAATGATTTTTCCATTTTTGTCTTTTATTTCAAAAAAGGCAAAGATCGAGTTAAAATTACTTTCTTTTCTTTCTTCTATCTTTTTAAAAAAAATTTCACCTTTATTATAATCGTATCTTTCACCGATTTTAATGTTGGTTATAATTTCTGAAGATAAAATATTATTAAATAGAATGCTTAATATTAATAAACTAAACCCAAAATGTGAGACAGTTTGAGAGGCATTATTAAATTTTTTAATAAATAATTCTTTTAAAGTCGTAAAGAATAGAAAAAAAGCAGCAGAAATTAAAACTGTATAAAAAAGTAAGTCTGTAGTTAAATTTTTGATAATAAAAAAAGTTAACATTACTGAAATTATAAATGTGATAATAAGTGAGTTCTTATTTTCAATTTTTGATTTAATCCATTTAAGTTGTGGTCCAAGAGACATAAATAATAGAAATGGTATTAAAAAAGGAACAATTAATTTTTGATAAAAAGGAGGTCCTACTGATATTTTTTCACTAGATATTACATCTAGAAAAATTGGGTATACTGTACCAATTAAAACAACAGATAAAAAATACATCATAAACCAATTGTTTATTAAGATGGAGGTTTCTCTACTAAGCCAAAAGAAATCATTTGAGTTTTTGTTATTTTCTTTGTGAAATATAAAAAATATTCCTAACGATAAGACAATTAGTGCAAATAAAAATATTAATATAAAAATACCTCTTGCAGGATCATTAGCAAATGTATGTACAGAGTTTAATATTCCAGACCTTACCAAAAAAGTTCCACACATACTTAGGGTAAATGTTGTAATAGACAATATAACTACCCAAGATGTTAGTGCAGCCCTTCTCTCTAATACTGCAATACAGTGCAATAATGCTGTTAATGTTAGCCATGGCATTAAAGAAACATTTTCAACTGGGTCCCAAAACCAAAAACCACCCCATCCCAGTTCATAATATGCCCAAATTGATCCAAGCATAATCCCTATAGTTAGAAAAATCCAAGAAACTAAAACCCATTTTTTGATATGCTGTCCCCATTGTTTTGAAACATAGTTTTGCGTAACTGCAGCAAGGGATGATGAAAATATTATAGATGTACCGACATAACCTAAATATAAAATTGGAGGATGAATTGCTAAAGCTGGGTCTTGTAAGATTGGGTTCAGACCAAGGCCTTCATTAGGAATTGGAAATAAATAATTAAAAGGATTAGATGTCATTAATACAAATAAGAAAAATCCAATAATTATTATCTGCTGGAATAATAAAGTTAAAATTCTATATTTTTTAGGTTGCTCTCTTGATTTAATTAAAAATAGAAAAATAAATAAAGTTAATACTAATAACCATAGTAATAAGCTTCCCTCATGGTTTCCCCAAGTTCCTGAGATTTTATAGAATAATGGTTTAGTTGTATGAGAGTTATTAAAGACTGTCTCATTACTAAAGTCTGAGTTTATAAAAGATATAATCAAACTCAAAAAACTCACAATTACAAAAACTAACTGTAGAAATGATAGAGATAATATATTTTGGTTAATCTGCTTATTAGTATTATTAAAGTCTTTAATTGAAACTCCACAAAGTAAAACCGAAAGTAACAACCCTAAAATTAAAGAATAATAACCTATCTGATTAGCTAGCAATTTATTTATCTCCTATGGCTTCTTTAACTTCTGGGGGCATATAATTTTCATCGTGTTTTGCCAAAATTTTAGTTGCTGTAAAATAATTTTTATCTTTTAAAAAACCTTCAGCAACCACTCCTTTTCCTTCAGCAAATAAATTGGGAACTGCCCCTGAATAAACAACATTAATTTCATTTTTAAAGTCAGTAATAATAAAATTAACTTCATCAGAATTTATAGAGACTGATTGTTCTTTAACCATCCCACCCACTCTTATTTTCTTTTTATTTAATTCTATTAAAGACTTTATTTCTGACGGAGACTGAAAATATACAACGTTTTCTTTTAATGATTGTAAAATTAAAAAAACTGTTAAAATTACTGAGGCTAAGATTAAAGCTAAGAATACAAGTCGTAATTTAACCTTTTTACCATACATGGTTTATTAGTTAAATATTTGATGTATTAGATAATATTTCTCTATTAATATTCTGTGATCTCGCAGCTTTAGCTTTCTCAACATTTAGAGAACCAAATTTAGAAGCAAATCTTTTTTGCTCTTTTGAAAGTTGTAATTTAGTTACAAAGTACAAGGCTGTAAAACTGATCAATGTGAACGAAAAAGCTGACCATACGTAAGCTCCGTATCCGTTCATTGAAATTATTTCATTTATCATAATCTATCTAATCCTTTATTTTTAACTTTTATCAGTTCGGTATTATATTTCATCAAAAAAATGAGTAATGAAAAAAGGGCAAATGCCGCAGTCATAATACCCAATGGGACTAGCATTGATGGATGAATTGCTGTGTTGGTTGATAAAATATTAATTGAAGCTGGTTGATGTAACGTATTCCACCAATCTACAGAAAATTTAATGATAGGAACATTCACCACTCCTAAAATTGCAATCAAAGAAGTAACTTTAATTACCTGTTCTTTATTATCATAAATTCTCCAAGCCAATAAATACATTCCATAAAATAAAGCTAAAATTAGCATAGAAGTTATTCTTGCATCCCAAGCCCACCAGGTACCCCAAGTTGGTTTTCCCCAAATTGAACCTGTAACTAATGCAATGATATTAAATATAAATCCTGAAGGTGCTAAACTTTTAGCAATTAGAGCAAAATTTTTATTTTTAAAAACAAAACTTCCAACAGACAATAAAGCTAAACTTGAAAATATTCCAAGTGATATCCAAGCAGCCGGTACATGAACATACATAATTCTTACTGCATCACTTTGTTTATAATCTTCAGGTGAAAGTATGAGCGCCTCGGTTAAACCAATTGTTAAGACAATAATAAATAAAAACAAAACGTACTTTGGCGCTTTAGAGGTTATTGCAAAAATTTTATTAGGCTCAAAATATTTAAACATTTTTAAATTATATATATTAAAAAAAGATAATTTAATTTTTATTATGGAAAGTCATCCTGATCAAGAATGCAGAGGGAGTCAATAATGATAAAAACGTTATTTAACACTCTTGATCAGAACATAATTGTAGATAGCAACTATATATGTCGAAGATTTGAATTAATTGTGTTTGAAAAAAGAATTAATTAGAGGGTTTAAAGTAGCTAGAGCCTCTTTTGCCAGAAAAAATCTCCTCAATTAAAGGGTGTTTAATTGGATCTTCAGAATCGTCCATTAATAGATTTTGCTCTGAAACGTATGCCTCATAAGTAATTTCATCATTTTCAGCTAACAGATGATAAAAGGGCTGATCTTTTCTAGGACGAACATTCTTTGGAATGGATTGATACCATTCTTCAGAATTATTAAATTCGAAATCCACATCATAAATTACACCTCTAAACTCAAAGTGTTTATGTTTTACAATGTCGCCTATTGAAAATTTTGCTTTTTGAATTGCCATAGATATTAATATGGGGGTTTAAAAATAAAAATCAATAAAAAACATTTATATTTTTTTTATTATGTTAATATCTGTCAAGTGAATAAATCTTTTCTTAAATTTGCCACAGACTTCGGGCCTTTAGCTATATTTTTTTATTATTATTATAACAATGATAAGAACCTAGCAGTTGCAATTCCTCCACTTATAGTTGCAACATTAATTGCACTAGTAGTTGTTTGGTTTTTTGAAAAAAAAATACCTATGATGCCTTTAATAAGTGGTGTCTTAATTACATTTTTTGGTGGTCTAACAATTTATTTTAATGATCCAGTTTTTCTTTATGTAAAACCAACAATTATTAATATTTTATTTGCCCTTGCTTTATATTTTGGAAAATATTTTACAAATGAGCCTGTTCTTAAAAAGATTATGGGCAAATCAATTGCCCTAACTGACATGGGTTGGGAATTATTAAACAAAAGATGGATGTACTTTTTCTTCTGCCTTGCAATCCTTAATGAATGTGTCTGGAGAACACAAACGGAAGAGTTTTGGGTTAACTTTAAGGTGTGGGGAATGTTGCCAATAACCCTTGTTTTTACAGGGTTTCAGATATCATTAATTAATAAACACAAACTTGATGAATAGAAACTTAAAGCTAGTCGTAAATAACCCTCACAAACAAATAGAAGAAAGACAATTTTTTGAAAAAAACGAACTTAAAATTATTTTAGACCTTTATGCAAAAATGGTCTCTGAGGGATCTTGGAAGGACTATGGTTTAAATATTTCTAACAGACAGGTTAGCTTTAGTGTTTTTAAAAATGCAGCAGAGAATGCTTTATATAAAATTTGTAAAAACTTTAAACCCAGCAATAAAAATCTAAAATATTTAATTACTGATTCTAATAGTAAAGTTTTAAAAAATTCTTTTGATCTAGAAATTTTACTTAAAAATACTAACTGGAAAAACCTTAAGAAATAAAAAGACTATCGTCTTTGTCCAAATAATCTTAACAGCATTATAAATAAATTTATAAAGTCTAGGTAAAGAGTTAAGGCACCCATTAAAGCTTTTTTACTCATCAACTCACCCGTATCACTAGATTCATACATGTTTTTAATTTTTTGAGTGTCATAAGCAGTAAGACCTACAAAAATTAAAACACCTAGAATTGAGATTACAAAATCCATCATTGAAGATTTTAAGAACATGTTAACAACTGATGCAACAATAATACCAATTAAGCCCATCATTAAAAATGATCCTAATTTTGTAAGATCTCTTTTAGTTGTGTAACCATAAATACTCATTGCACCAAAAGTAATAGAAGTAATAAAGAACACTCTAGTGATACTCGCTCCGGTATAAACTAAGAATATTGAAGATAACGATAACCCCATCAAAGAAGCAAAGACCCAAAATGTTGTTTGAGCAGCTGATGCTGACATTTTATTAATCCTAGCACTCATATAAAAAACTATCCCAAGAGGAGCTAGCATTACCACCCATTTGAAACCTGAAAGAAATATTGTGTTTCCTAAGCTTGTTAATGATGTAATTGATCCATTAGTATCTGTTACTACGGATAGTTTAAAAAATATTAAAGACACAAGTCCTGTTAACAAAATACCAGAAGCCATGTAATTATAGACTTTAAGCATGTAGGCTCTTAAGCCTTCATCCATTACTACTGTTGATTGTTGGGATTCTTTAACTTTGTTTAGTAAATTTTGTTTATTGAATATCATGACTTACATATAATAGGCTTTTACTATTATTTCAAGATGTCTTAATAAGACTTAACAATTATGAATTACAAAAAATTAGGAAATACAGATTTAAAAGTAAGCACTATTTGTCTTGGAACAATGACTTGGGGTGAACAAAACTCTGAAAATGAGGGTTTTGAGCAGATGGATTATGCCTTGGATCAAGGTGTAAACTTTTGGGATACTGCAGAGCTTTATGCTGTCCCGCCAAGAGAAGAAACCTACGGTCACACTGAAATTATAATTGGTAACTGGTTTAAAAAATCAAACAAAAGAGACAAGGTTATTTTGGCAACCAAAGTTGCTGGACCTATGAGGGCTTATTTAAGAGGTGGTGGAAATAATTATGGAATAGAGAAAATGACTCAAGCTGTAAATGATAGTCTAAAAAGACTACAAACAGATTATATTGATCTCTATCAACTTCATTGGCCAGAGAGAGAAACTAATTTTTTTGGAAAATTAGGTTATGAACATGATGACAGTGGTGAGTGGAATCAATTTGAAGATGTCTTGGGCAGCTTACAAAAATTTGTTGATGCTGGTAAAATTAGAGAAGTGGGTTTATCCAATGAAACACCTTGGGGTGTCTCTAAGTTTTTAGAGTTATCAAAAGAAAAAGGGCTTCCGAGAATGATGTCAATTCAAAATCCTTATAATCTATTAAATAGGACTTATGAAGTTGGCCTTGCTGAAGTTTCTGTAAGAGATAAAATTGGTTTATTAGCCTACTCTCCTTTAGCAAGTGGATATTTATCTGGAAAATATAGAAACAATCAAATGCCAAAAAATTCAAGAATTGAACGTGATGGTAGTTTTTGGACTCGGTATGAAAAACCCAACACTAATAAAGCAGTAGATGCATATTTTGAAATAGCTAAAAAACATAACCTTGATTTAACTCAAATGTCTTTAAAATTTTGTGAAATACAGTCTTTTATGACAAGCGTTATTATTGGAGCAACCACTATGGAGCAGTTGAAAACCAACGTGGAAAGTGTAAATATAGATTTAACTGATGAAACAATTAAAGAAATAAATGAAGTACAAACAATTTACCCTAACCCATGTCCATAATTAGAAATTTTATAATCTTAATTCTTGTAAGCTTGTTTTCTGTTAGTGCAAACTCACAAGAAGTAAAAAAAGTTGGTAAATTTAAAGACTGGGAAGCAATGGTTATAGTTGAACAAGCTGGTAAGGTTTGTTTTGCTCAATCAGCTCCGGTATTACAAGCTCCAAAATCTAATATAAGAGAGGCAAGGATGTTTGTTTCTTTTAGACCGGGTGAAAAAGTAAGTAATGAAATAAGCATTACTGGTGGCTATGAATTTAATAACAAAAATTCTATTACAGCTACATCTGGAAAATCTAAATATAAATTTGATATTGCTCAAGAAGGATTTGCTTGGATTGCTAATAACAAGGTTGAAAATAAAATGATTAAGACCATGAAAAGAGGATCAAGAATAATGATCACTGGTTATAATCAAAAAGGTTCACAAACTATAGATCACTATTCATTGTTAGGTTTTACTAAAGCTTATAATGCTGCAAAAACTAGCTGCAGTTAATTAAATGAAACCTAAAAAAAAAATTGTTCTCGCATATTCAGGTGGACTAGATACTTCTATTATTTTAAAATGGCTTCAAGAAAATTATGATGCAGAAGTTATTTGCTACACTGCTGATGTTGGTCAAGAAATTGATAGAAAAAAAATTATAAGAAATGCCAAAAGACTAGGCGTTAAAAATATTATTATTGAAAATCTAAAAGATATTTTTGTAAAAGATTATGTTTTTCCAATGCTTAGAGGACATGCAATTTATGAGGGTGTTTATTTATTGGGTACTTCAATTGCAAGACCCTTAATTGCAAAACGACAAATTGCTGCTGCTAAAAAATTTGGAGCCTATGCTGTTTCACATGGTTCAACTGGCAAAGGAAATGATCAAGTAAGATTTGAATTGGGATATCATTACTTTGGATCTAAAGTAAAAATTATTGCACCATGGAGAATATGGAAATTAAACTCTAGAACAGATTTAATTAAATATGCAAAAAAAAACAATATTCCAATTCCTACAGATAAAAAAGGTGCACCCCCTTTTTCTATTGATGATAATTTATATCACACATCAACTGAAGGTAAGGTTTTAGAAAACCCAAAAAATGCGGCCCCAGAATTTCTTTTTCAAAGAACTGTGTCTCCTGAGAAAGCTCCTAACAAATCTTCATTTGTAACTATAGGATTTAAAAATGGAGACCCAATAACTGTTAATGGTAAAAAATTATCACCTGGAAATTTATTAGAAAAACTTAACGATGTTGCTGGCAAAAATGGAATAGGTAGAGTTGATCTAGTTGAGAACAGATTTATTGGGATTAAATCTAGAGGTGTTTATGAAACACCCGGTGGGACATTGTTAATGTCCGCACACAGAGCAATTGAATCTGTTACTTTAGACAAAGAAACTATGCATAAAAAAGATGAAATTATGCCAAAGTATGCTGAACTCATTTACAATGGCTACTGGTATTCAAAGGCAAGATTTAAGCTTCAAAAAATTGTCGACCTTAAAAAAAATAAGGTAAATGGCTCTGTTAAACTTAAATTATACAAAGGTAATATTACGATAATGTCTAGGCAAACAAAGAGTAGCGCTTATTCAATGAAAAAAGTTTCCTTTGAAGAAAACAAAACGTTTAATAAATCAAACGTAGAAAGATTTATTAATTTTCATAAAAAACAATTAAGATAATTTAATATGTACTTTAAAAGTTCAAGAGCTGAGGCTGTTGAGGAATTAAATCATTTTATTGAAAATAATCTTTTAGAATATTCCAAGTTAAGAAATTTTGATTTTGGTCCTCAAAAAAGAGATAACACCTCATGTCTTTCACCTTATGTAACCCATGGTTTAATTA
The DNA here is from genome assembly GCA_905618915.1 of uncultured Candidatus Pelagibacter sp. Taxonomy (GTDB): domain Bacteria; phylum Pseudomonadota; class Alphaproteobacteria; order Pelagibacterales; family Pelagibacteraceae; genus Pelagibacter. Next base: position 24,804 of record CAJQTI010000006.1, read on the forward strand.
ATGAGGTGGAGATTATTAATAGATCATTAAAAAGATTTTCATTTGTAAAAAATGAGAAATTTATTCAAGAGGTACTGTGGCGGGTTTATTGGAAAGGATGGCTTGAATTAAGACCTAATGTCTGGACAGACTACTTGGAAGAATTAAAAGATATTAAAGAAAACTTTAAAGATAATAAAGATTACCTAGACGCTATAGAGGGCAAAACGAATATTGAATGTTTTAATGAATGGGTCAATGAACTTAAAGAATTTAACTATCTTCATAATCATACAAGAATGTGGTTTGCTAGTATTTGGATTTTTACATTAAATTTACCTTGGCAGCTAGGTGCTGAACTTTTTATGAAACATCTCTTTGACGGAGATGCTGCATCTAATACCTTAGGTTGGAGATGGGTTGCTGGAATTCAAACACAGGGGAAAAATTATTTAGCTACAGAATGGAATATAAAAAAATTTACCAATGATCGATTTCCGAATATTAAAATAAATGAAGAAGCTGCTCCAAAAATTACTAAAAAAAGCTACACAATTACAGAAAAAAGCTTTACTAACCCTCATTTATTAGAAGACAAGGTGTTATTAGTATTTGATAACAATCTTTCAATGGAGTTCACTGAATTTAAGGGTCACAACTTTAAAAAAATCTTAATAATTTCCAATACAAATGAAACACGACAGATTCAATTAAGTGAAAATACAATAAATTTTAAAACTCTTTTAATTGACGACCAGTTAAATAGGCTTAAAGAAAAATCAATTACAGCAGAAGTAATTAAAATTGATGAACTTAAGAATATTAAAGAAACAGTTTATGCACTTTATCCAACTGTAGGAGAAAATTTAGACTACTTACAACTTAATGAATTAAAGAATATTGAATTTATTTATCGTGAAATAGATCAATTTTCATGGCAGTTTTGTAATAAAGGTTTTTTTAATTTTAAAAATTATATACCCAAGATAGTTACAAAGTTTAATTAAAAAATGATTATAAAAGTATTTGCAGATACAATTTGTGGTTGGTGTTTTATTGGTCAGACAAAACTAAATAAAGCTGTAAAAAATTTTCCTGAAACTAAGTTTGAGATAAAGCATGTTCCATTTCAATTAAATCCAGATATGCCAAAAGAAGGAATTGAAAGAGATCAATATTTAAAAATGAAATTTGGTGGGAAAGAATTTGCTCAACCAATGTACGATCGAATGACTGAAGAGGCCAATAAAGTAGGTCTTAATTTTAACATTAATAATATTAAAAAAACACCTAATACAGTGCTTTCTCATCTGTTGATCAAATTAGCTAAGCAGACAAATGTACAAAATCAGGTTAAAGAAAAAATATATCACTCATACTTTGTTGAAGGTCTTGATATTGGAAATAAAGAAATTTTAATTAATATTGCAATAGAATTTAATATTAAAGAAAGTGAGGTGAATAATTTTTTCAATCCAAACAATGTTGAAAAAGTAAATTCTTATGTTGGTATTGCAAAAGAAAAAGAAATTAATGGTGTCCCCTTCTTTGAAATTGGAAAAGATGTTATTTCAGGAGCTCAAAGTTCTGCAAACTTAGAAAATCTAATAAAAGCTAACTTAGAGTAATAAACTGGACAAATAGACCTTTGTTTTATTCTTGAAAAACAATTAAAATAATAAAATGGAATCATTAAAAAATTGGATGATAGATAGTGCCAACATCTTATTTGATGATAGTAAAAATGATTTAAGAGCATTACCAAGATCAGTGAGGTTACAAATTCTATTGGTTTTAAGTTTTGTTTGGACAACTGTTTTTAGTCTTTATATATTTTCTTATTCAACTTTTGCTTTTGGTTGGGCTGGTCTCTATGTTGCGCACGTCGGTTTAATATTTGCAGTTTATATGACCTTCAAGCAGTTTCATAAAGCTGAAGAAAAGTCTAATAGTGTATTTCAAACAAAAAATTTTGACCCTTTTAAGATAATGGTAATAGTTTTTGTAATTGTGTTTATCTTTATATTTTCTAAAGGAATAGAGGTTTTAACAAGTCCAAATCCTAACTCTTATTCAATTCCCTATGATGGACCGTCTAAATCAGTGTTGGAAAAGTGGCTACCTTTTAGTAAGGTAAAATGATGGAAAAAATTGCTAAAACCTTACAGCTAGTATTATTAAGTATTATTTTAATTAGTACGGTAATAGCTGTTGTTATGGAAATTAAGAACATGTTTCTAAATCAATCTGTAATGTTAGCTGACCTTCTATTGATGTTTCTATACTTAGAGGTATTGGCAATGGTTAGAGTTTTTTGGTCTCAGCAATCCATCAGTATTACCCTGCCTCTTTTGATTGCTATCACTGCATTAGCACGGTTTATTATATTGCAAGGAAAAGAAATGGATCCTTCTGCGTTAGTTTATGAAGCGGTTGCAATCGTCTTAATAGCATCAGCTATAGTTATTCTAAGACTAAGACACAGTGACAAGCTGGGTCTTAAAAAAAGAAAAAAATAAATATTATTTAGAAATAATTTTATCCCTGAAATTTGAGTATAAAATTCTTGAGTAGTCATTCATACTTTGCATATTGTCTTTTGCAGCTTTATCAAATTTATCTAGAGCACCTTCACCTAATTGACCCTCTAAAGCCTGTTTATATTCAGGAACACAACCCCATTCATTAACTGTTGTATCCTTAATTTCTATATGAAATTGGATTCCATAAGCATGGTTTTGATATTTAAAAATCTGATATTTAGTAACTGGAGATGAAGCTAAAATTGTTACCTCTTTATTGCTATCAAGACCATCAACCTCATAAGAATGCCATTGCAAACTTTTAATCTTTTCAGGAAAAGCAGAGAACAAAATATCATTTTCTTTTTCTTTAGAAAAATTTATATCCATCATTCCAATTTCTGGGGTTTTGGATTGCACAACCTTACCACCAACAACTTCACCCAACAACTGACAACCTAGACAAAATCCTAAATAAGGTTTTTTAAGATCAACAACAAATTCTTTAATTTTTCTTTTTTCATCAACTAACCAAGGATATTCTTTTTCCATATGAGTGTCCATGGGACCTCCCATGCAAAACATGCCATCAAACTTTGTCAAATCACTTGGTATCTTCTCACCGTCATCTAATTCTATGGTAGTCAAATTAACATTATCAGCCAACATTAAATCTTTGATATAACCTGGGTCTTCAATTTTGATATGTTGTAAGACAATTATATTCATTACTAAATTTATACTAATTTAGAATGCTCTCTAGAACAATATCTTAAGCTAAAAAAGTTTTTAGTCCGTCTAAAATATATTGAACACTTAGCCCTGCTAGAATGATTGCTATTACCCTTGAAATTACACTAATTATCTTTTTATTAATTATTTTTGAAGATTTTGAAGCAATAAAAAAAATCATAAAAGTTAAAAGCAAAACTAAAACTAATGCTAATATTCCAACAGCTTGATTTGTAAAATTATTACCTATATCTGAAACAGAAACAATAACAGAGGTAATCCCCGCTGGCCCAGCTATCAATGGTGTGGCTAAAGGAAATACACTTACTCTTTCTGAATTATATTCAAGGTCACCTTCTTTTCTTTGCTGTCTCTTATCAAACAGCATCTCCATAGAAATCAAAAATAAAATAATCCCACCTGCAATTGTAAAAGCTGGAAAAGATATGTTTAAATATCTTAGTAAAGAGCTTCCGAGTAATGCAAAAAATAGCAGTATAACAGCTGCAATTGTTGTGGCACTTAAGGCTGTTTTAATCTTATCTTTAGTCTCCATGTGCTGAGTAACAATTAAGAATAGTGGCGTTGTTCCTAATGGATCAATAACAATAAAATATAAGAAAAAGGTTTGAATAAAAATTTCAAGCATTGTGGTGCTTAACACAATAAGTAAAATTAGCTAAGCAAATAAAAAATAACCAAATACCTACTAACTTTTCCGATTGTTACTAAGATTAAAAACTCTACAAACTTAACTCTAAGCAATCCTGCTGCTAGTGTTAATGGATCTCCAATAATCGGTACCCAAGCAAATAATAATGACCATCTTCCAAATTTATTAAACCACTTAGAAGATTTTTCTATTTGTTCATCTTTAAATGGAAACCATTTTTTTTTTGAGAGTTTTCTTGAATAAAAACCTAAAATCCAATTAATAACTGAACCCAAAACATTTCCCAGACTTGCAACAATTAATAACAATAAATTATCATAATTAGATGTTGCCACTAAGCCAGCTAACGTTAGTTCAGATGAAAATGGTAAGATAGTAGCTGCTAAAAAGGATATTATAAATAAAGATAAATAAATCATCCAGAGCACTTCTTGGAACAATATTTAACCTTATCCCAATTTAGCTTCCACTTTTTTCGCCATGTAAAAGGTCTCTTACAGGTAATACAAATCTTTGAGGGTAGATTTTCTTTTTTCAATTTAAATTTCTTTAAAATTTTTTTTCCATTTTTTTATTGCATCTTCCCAACTCGGCATTAGGTCGTCTTCATATCCATAAACAGAACCTGTTCCAATAGATCTAAAATTCTTCATTGCCAACGCATGATATTTACCTCTTAAATAATCCATCATCTTATTCTCCCAAGCAGTTAGAGTATGATAATACTTATTGATCTTTTTTGAGTCACAAAACAAATTACCATTCGCTTTTCTTGCTGCTGCAAAACTTGGTGTTGTGTATCTCATAAATCTTAACATTCCAAAAAAGCCTTTAACTTTTATACCTGTTATAGAAATATACATTATGCAGTATTTAATTTAATAAATTTATCTGCTTCAGACAAAATCATTTTTTTTCTTTCATCTTTCATTTTATCAAATACATAAACCATCATTGATAATCTGGGGTTCTTTAAAAAAAATTTTCTATTTTTATCTATAAATCTCCAATAAAGGCCGTCCATCGTATTACACCATTCGCCTTTTTTAAAATCCATCATCTTCATAAAGTAACTTGATCCACAGATGTATGGTTTTGTTGCAAAAATACCTCCATCACTAAACAGACCCATTCCATAAACATTAGGAACCATCACCCAGTCAGAAGAATCTACAAACATCTCCATAAACCACTTGTAAACAATAGTTGGTTTCACCTCACAAAGGTTCATTATATTTGATAAAATCATCAATCTTTCAATATGATGAGACCAGCCGTGGTTAACTGCATTCTTAATTGCATGATCCAATGGAGGCAAACCTGTTGTGCCCTCATACCAAGAATTTTTCATTTTTCTTTCATGTTTGAAAAAATTTTTAGTTTCCATTTCATCAGAGTAACCTTGATAAATTCCACGCATAAACTCTCTCCAGCCAATTATCTGACGAATATAACCTTCTAGCGAGTTCATTCTAATTTTGTGTTTTTTATGAAATTCTAAAATTTTTTGAATGATAATTTCAGGAGTTATCAATCCTAAATTAATGTACGGACTTAATGCACTATGAAATAAAATATTGTCTTTTTGATTAACAGCATCTTCGTAGTCACCAAATAAATTTGATTTTTCTTTAATAAAAAAATCTAAAAGTTTAACAACATCACTGTATTCAGTTGCAAGCCAAAAATCACTTGTGTTACCAGGATGATCTTTAAAAAACTTTTCAATAATAGGTTTTAATTTTTTAGTATGACTGGTTTCGTTAATTTTTGGAAATTTTGGTATTAATATATCTTTCGGTAACTTATTTCTATTATCTTCATCAAAACTCCATTTACCTCCAATAGGATTTCCATCTGCTCCCATTAATATTCCAGATTTTTTACGAACCTCCTTATAAAATGTTGCCATAAAAGGTTTTTTTGATTTTGCTAAATAATTTTTAAACTCATCTCTTGAATTTAGAAACATTGGAGTTTGAACAATATTCCAGTTAATTTTTTCTTTTTTTAAAAATTGCGAAATTTTCTTTTCAAAAAATTTATCCTCAACCTCAAAGCTTGAAATTTCAGTAATTCTTTTTTTATCAATGATAATTTTTAATTTCTTAAAATAAGTGTCTTTAAAATTTTTGTCCTCAATTTTAGAATATTCAACTTTGTACTTATTCACCTTAAGCATGTCCGCATAAGACCTCATAGAAGATAGAAATAGCAGTATCTTTTGCTTATGATGCTTTTCATAAGTGCATAGTTCATAGTCTTCTGCCATGTAAAAAGAGTGGTCCTTTTTGAAGCGGTCTACGTATTTTAATGGAAATAATTGATTGCCAAGTATAAAAAACAATTTCATAAGTAAATATAACTAAATAAAAATTATATGTCAGAAAAATATCTTATTTTTGGTGCGACAGGTTCTGTAGGTTCTAGCTTAGCTGAACAGCTAAAAAATTCAGGTAATGATATTCATTTAGTTGCAAGAAATGAAAGTGAAGTTAAAGCAATTGCAGAAAAATTAGGCTGCTCACATACGGTTGCTGATGTTTTAGAAGATGGGTTTATAGAAAAAGTAAAATCAGATGTTAATGACATCAGGGGTATCGCTTACTGTGTTGGCTCTATTGATTTAAAACCATTAAGAATGGTTACAGAAGCTGATATGAATAAATGTATGAAACTAAACCTTTATTCAGCCATTGAAGCTATAAAAGGATTTCAAGAAAGTTTAAAAAAGAACAAAGGTTCAGTAGTTTTATTTTCAACTGTTGCCGCTCAAAGAGGTTTTACTAATCACACAATTATTGCTTCTGCTAAAGCTGCTGTTGAAGGATTAACTGTTACACTGGCTGCTGAGTTTGCTCCACATATTAGGGTAAATTGTATTGCACCAAGTTTATCAAAATCTAAAATCGCAGAACCAATGTTAAAAAATCCTGCAATTGCAGAAGGGATTGCTAAAGCTCATCCTCTTAAAAGACTGGGTGAAGGAAAAGATTCTGCAGCGCTTGCTAAATTTTTAATTACTGAAGAGAGTTCTTGGATTACTGGACAAATAATCGCCGTTGATGGTGGTAGATCTAAATTATCTTAATCAGAAATTATATTTTTTAATGGAGTTATTTCTCCAACTTTAAATATAATTGCATCTTCTTTATTAAAGCCATACTTTTCTGCACTAGCCTTAAATCTCACTGGTGGTTCCATAATCGGCTCCAAAGATAAAACAAAAGTTCCCCAATGTGTTCCCATAACCTTTTTACTTCTTAAATCTTTAGCTACATTTAAAGCTTCTTCTGGCGTTGTGTGATAAATCGATTTATCAAACATAGGCTTAAAGTCATAAGCTCCAATATTAATCATTGTTAAATCAATTGGACCATATTTTTCACCTAATTCTTTATAAATATTTCCGTAACCAGTATCACAAGCGAATAAGATTTTTTTACCCTTATATTCAATTAAGAAATTACCCCAGAGTGTTTTGTTCATATCTGTTAGGCTTCTTTTAGACCAATGAACAGCTGGGAGTAATGTTACTTTTAAATCCTCATTAACTTTAATTTCTTCATACCAATCTATTTCATTTACATCTTTAAATTTATTTTTTGTAAAGTATTTTCCAAGATTTAGAGGTGTTAAAACTTTTGTATCTTTAAACGGGTACTTTCTAATAGTTCCCATATCTTGATGATCATAATGATTATGTGTTAATAATAATAAATCAGTCTTTGGAATTTCATCTAAATTTAAGGCTGGCTCAGTGAATCTATCTGGACCAAAAATTAAGGGTCCTGCATTTTTAGAGAATAAAGGATCTGTTATTATCGTTGTATCTCCTAACTTAATTAAGTATGTAGCATGACCAATCCAAGCAATATAATCTTCATTTTTATATTTTTCTAAATCAGATAAAACTTTCTCTTTATCTACAACATGTTCTTTTGGAACAGTCATGTCTATTTTCTTTTTCAATTTAATGAATTGTGTGTATGAAAACTTGGCTTGGCCAGTTCTAACTGGCGATCCTTCTGGATTTCTAAAAGTTCCATCTGGTAAATGATGATAAGGTTTTTTTTCCATAGCAATTATTGAAGAGTTATAAATAATAATTGAGAATAAGAAAATTAAAAATCTTACCATTTATAGTGGTAATTTTTATTTTTGAGATCTTTTAAAACACTCAATAGTATTTTTTAGCAAACAGGCAATAGTCATTGGCCCTACTCCACCTGGAACAGGTGTTAAAGCTCTTGCAACTTTTGATACTTCTTCAAAGGCAACATCTCCAACAATACCATTTTCTGTTTTATTAATGCCTACATCTATTACTATTGCATCTTTTTTAACCCAGTCAGCTTTTACAAGTTCTGGGATACCCACTGCTGCAACAATAATATCTGCTTCTAAACATTCTGCCTTTAAATCTTTAGTTTTTGAGTGAGTTATTGTTACCGTACAATTTTCTTTTAAAAGTAATTGTGCCATTGGTTTACCATTTAGATTTGACCTACCAATCATAACAGCTTTTTTTCCACTTAAATTAGGCTCAATTTTTTTAATCATTAAATAACATCCTAAAGGAGTGCAAGGCACTGAACTTTCATAGCCTGATGAAAGGTTTCCGACATTCATTGGATGAAACCCATCAACATCTTTTCCCGGTAAAATAGTTTCAATAACTTTTTGCTTATCAATGTGTTTTGGTAATGGCAATTGAACTAAAATTCCTGAAATACTTTCATCTTTATTTAATTCATCAATTTTATCTAATACTGTTTTTTCTTCCACAGTCCCTGGATACCTAATTACTTCAGATTTTAACCCCACTTCATTCGCAGCTTTTTCTTTCATACGAACATAAATTTGACTAGGAGCCATGTCTCCAATTAATATTACTGTAAGTCCTGGGATTTTATTATGTTTAGCCTTTAGTTTTACAACCTCTTGTCTTAGTTCTTCTCTAAGTTCAGCTGCTATTTTTTTTCCATCTATTAAAATCATAAATTTCCTTAAAAAATCATTGGTGCAATGTAAAGCTTCATACACATTTCTATAAACCAAATCAATAACAGTAATACTACTGGTGCAATATCTAGTGATCCTAAGTTAGGAAGAAATCGTCTTATTTTATTCAACATTGGTTCCGTTAATTTGTAAGTCATTTCTAGTATTGAATAAACAAACCTATTTTGAGTATTTATAATATTAAAAGAAACAAGCCAGCTGATAACCACATTTGCAATTACCACATAAGAATAAAGCTTTAATATCTGAAGGGCTAAGTAAAAAATAGCTATCATTTCTTTTCAATATAAATTGACTGACTTGGGAAAGCAAAAGCTGCTCTATTTCCTTCTACGATTTGTTTTATTTCAATTGCAAGTTTTTCTTTAACTTCCAACCACGTAGCGAAGCTATTAGAGGCAGTAAAACATCTAACCCTCATATCAATAGAGCTATCTGAGAACTTTTCAACTCTTACTGCAATCCCTACAGCTTTATCAAAATCATCACTTTTCTTAATATGGTCTTCAATTTCATTTCTTATTTTTTTTAGTTGATCAACTGTAGTGTCATATTGAAGAGTTATCGCCCAATCTATTCTCCAATTAGTAGTTTCGCTAATATTTATAACTGCATTTTCAGCAAACTGAAAATTAGGAATTATTGCTAAAGACTTATCAAACTTTCTTAAGACAGTTGATCTAAAGCCAATTTTCTCAACAATACCCTCAATGATACCTTCTACTAAAATCCAGTCTCCAATCTTAAATCTTTTTTCTACTAATACTAAAATTCCTGAAATTAAATTTTTAAATAAATCTTGGGCACCCAAAGCAACAGCAACACCAAATAAACCAAGTCCTGCAATAATTGGCCCTATTTTTATTCCCCAAAGTTCAAGAACAGCTGCTAACCCTAAAATAAAAATTAAAATTTTTAAAGATTTAATAATCCAGCCAATTAATTCACGGGTTAACATTTTATCCAATCCACTCAATATATAAGAAATCGGTTCAACGATTTGATGAATTAACCAAAAAATTAAAATAGTGATCAGTGTTCTGTTAATTGTATCAACTACAGCTCTAGCATCTTCACCGAAAGACATATAATAACTTGCAATAAAAAATCCCAAAACAATTGGTAAAAATCTAGCAGGTCCTACCATTGCATGAACAAAAGTATCATCTAATTTATTTGTAGTTCTCTTTGCGATGGCTTCTAATCTTTTAATAATAACTTTACTTATTATTCCTCTAAAAACTAAGAAAATAAAAAATATTCCTATACCAATAAGTATTTGAAAAATATCAACTCCACGAATTCCATTAGACCAAACAGAAATAAACAGGTCACTAAAATTACTAAATATTTCCATAATTAAATTTTATATAGCAAAAATTCCTCTTCTCCAGGATTAAAAAGAAAGATTTTTTTCCACTTAATTTCATTAAGAATTGAAGAGGTTTTTTCTCCAATACACATCAAATTAGTATTCATCCATAGGGTTTCTAGCTGATAATTTTTAATTACTTTTAAAAAATTAATCGCACTATTTTGTGAATAAATGTAAGTAATTTCAGGCATTTTCAATTTAAGTTTTTCGATGAAGCTTTCATCATACTTTTTAATTTCATTGGCTCTATAGTTGATTATTCTTTCGACATTGTAGCCATCTGAAATTAGCTCCTTATCTAAATTGCTAGAGATTATTTCTCCACTTATATAAATTAGCTTTCCTTCGGAAGAATTAAAATTTTGTAAGATTAATTCCTTAAGATTATTAACATTTCCTTCAGCTGCAAAAACATTTTGAAAACCAGCACTTCTTGCTTTTTTTTCAGTGACATCTCCAACGCAAAAGCATGTTATTTTTTTATCAATACTTTTTATATCTAAAAATTTAACAGCATTAGCACTGGTAAAAATAATACCTTTAAACTCAGAATAGTTTGGAACTTCATATTTTAAACCCTCAATATTAATTAAAGGTAAATGAGATATTTCATGACCCAATGATTGAAATTTTAATATCATTTCATGACAATCTTCTAATGGCCTTGTGAACAAGATATGCATATTATTTTTTGTAAGAATTATTAGACATCTTTTTGAGAGTTTTTCCCATTTCTATTCCCAATTCGTCAGCTTTATCTATATTTTCAGATGATTTTAAATGAAACCTTTCGCTACCATCTAATGAAAAAAGCTCTGCCTCAAGATTAATCTTTTCACCATCAATACTAGCGAATACTCCTACTGCCGTTTCACAATCTCCTTCTAAAATTTTTAAAACATTTCTTTCAGCTTTTATGGAATTATGTGTTGATTTATGATCAACTTTTTTTAATAACTCAATTAAGTCTTCATCATTATTTCTACATTGCAAAGCAATTACTCCCTGACCTGCACAAGGTATTATTTCTGTAGTAGAAAAAGTTTGAGATATATTCTTATCTAACCCTAAAGAATTAATTCCTGCATAAGATAAAATAATTGCGTCATATAAATTATCATAAAGGTATGTTAATCTTGTATCAACATTGCCTCTTATTAGTTTGCACTCCAGATCTTTTCTTATTTGCTTTATCTGAAACTCTCTTCTAAATGAAGAGGTCCCAACAATTGCATTTGGGGCTAAGTCTTTTAAATTTTTATTGTCTCTACTAATTAAAATTTCTCTTGGATCATTTCTTTCCAAAAAACAATTTGTCAATAACCCTTTGGTTTCTTCAGAAGGCATATCTTTTAATGCATGAACAGCTATATCTATTTTATTATCTAATAATTCAACCTCTATAGTTTTTGAGAAAAGTCCCTTACCACCTACTTCAGATAATCTTTTATCTTGAACTTGGTCACCCTTGGTTACAATATTTTTAATGATTACTTCTTCAATTCCAAAATCTTTTGCGTAGGTTAGAATTTTTTCCCTAGCTTTTTCAGCATAGATCAGGGCTAATTTACTTCCTCTTGAACCTATAATAATTTTTTTATTTTTCATTTAATTGCTTTATACTTCATTCTTATATTGAAAATGTATTATTAATAAAAACTAATTTAATGAATAAAAAACCCATAATTCTAGGAATTGAATCAAGCTGTGATGAGACAGCTGCCTCTATCGTAACTGAAAATGAGCAAGGTATGCCAACAATTTTATCAAGTATTGTTTCAAGTCAGGTAGATGTTCATAAAGAATTTGGCGGCGTTGTGCCTGAACTTGCAGCAAGGTCTCATATGGAAAAAATTGATTTGATCACTAAAAAAGCGCTTGATGAAAGTAGAATAAAAATGGAGGACCTGGATGCTATAGCAGCAACTGCAGGACCTGGTCTTGTAGTCTGTCTATCTGTTGGTTTAAGTTTTGGGAAAGCAATGGCCTCTTCTCTCAATAAACCTTTTATAGCTGTTAACCATTTAGAAGGACATGCGTTAAGCCCAAAACTAAATTCTGAATTAAACTATCCTTACTTATTACTTTTAATTTCTGGAGGCCATACTCAATTTTTAAGTGTTCAGGGGTTAGGAAATTATAAAAGATTAGGAACAACTATTGATGATGCTGTAGGTGAAGCATTTGATAAAACGGCAAAGTTATTAGGAATAGAGTTTCCTGGTGGGCCCCAAATTGAGGTATATGCAAAAAAAGGTGATCCCAATAAATATGAATTACCCAAGCCAATTTTTCATAAAGGGGGCTGTAATTTATCATTTGCTGGTTTAAAGACTGCTGTTTTAAAAATATCAAAACAAATAAAAACTGAACAAGAAAAATATGATCTTGCAGCATCTTTTCAAAAAACAATTGAAAAGATACTATATAAAAAAAGTAAAATTGCTTTTGAAGAATTTAAAAAAATGAACACAACAAATAAAAATAAATTTGTAGTTGCGGGTGGTGTTGCTGCAAACAAAAGAATTAGAGAGGTTCTAACTAATCTTTGTAAAGAAGAAGATTTTGAAGCAATATTTCCACCTATTAATTTATGTGGAGATAATGCAGCAATGATTGCAATGGTTGGGTTGGAAAAATTTAAAATAAAACAGTTTAGCGAATTAGATAGTCCCGCAAAACCTAGGTGGCCCTTAGATGCAGATGCTGCATTTTTAAAAGGTGCTGGTGTTAAATTATAAATTAATTATCTAAATTTTGGTCCAGACATCCAAATAGCTAGGGTATGTCGTTTACCTGAAATAATTTTATTTACTTTATGATTGGTGAATGCAGGAAAAATAATTGCACTGCCGGGTGTATTGAATTCTTTGCAAATAATTTCATTTCCCCTGAATAAAACTAGCTCTCCTCCTTCATAAGATTCTTCTGATAAATTCAATAAAGCTGTAAGCTTAATATCTCTTACTGTATCTCTTGGAACAGCATCAATATGCCAACTATATTCTGCTCCTTCCTCATAAGAATTATAATTTAATTTTTTTAGAGAAGTTAATGGATGAAGATCAAAGCCAAAAAAATTATTATTTGCTGTTAAACAAAAATCAATAAAAGGATTAATATATTTTTGCACTTTTCCTAAATTTACAAATTTGACATCTGAAGTTTTGTGAGCATCGGCCGCATAATCATCTTTTCCCTCAATAAGATTTGACTTAATAATAGCGTTAATATCTTTGATTTGTTCTTTATTATAAATATTCATGGATGAATAATTGGCTGCTCTCATAATAATAAAATTATCAATTTTTAAGTATCTTGCAATCAGTTAATTTAAAATATTTGAGTAAGTTGATTTACAAAAAATTACCCCTCACATGTTTTATAAAAATGAAGTATAATAAAATAATTATAATTAAGGAATAAATGAATTACTGGTTAATGAAACCAAAGCTTATTATACTTCGATAAACCCCTACCAATTTCTGCTAACCTTTACATTATCTTTACAATTAAAAATGATGATTAAAGCTAATTATAATCAGCAAATGTATGGTACGATTTTTTAATAAATTCTATCATGATCGGATTTTACACGACGCAACGGTATAGAAGATTCTACCGATGAAACACCCTCAATAACAGTAAGTTTTTTTGTTAAAAAGTTTTCAAATTCTTCCACATCCTTTACGGCAATTCTAATAAGATAATCTTTGGTTCCTGTCATTAACCAGCATTCAACTACTTCTGGAAAACTCAATATTTTTTCCTCAAATTTATCAAAGTTTTTAGACTGTTGTCTTTCTAAGCTTATAAAAATAAAAGCTGGAAACTTGTAACCAAAAGAATTTTCATCAATATTTACTGTATAATTCTTAATTATACCTTTTGCTTCAAGTTGATTAATTCTTCTTGCGGTAGGGGCAATACTTAAATTTATCTGGTCACTTATTGTTTGAAGCGTAGCTTTGCTATTATTTTTTAGTATTTTTATTATTTTTTTATCAAGCAAATCCATATAATTAATAATTTTTATTAATAATTATATAATATTTAATATAATATATTAAAAATCAACTAATAATTAGCAATATTAGATAATATTTACTTTTTAAGTAATGTATTTTCACATCATGAATAATTTTGATCCTTTGTGGGCTCCCATTCTTACGCACTACGAATTAGCCGATAATTTAAGATTAGATAAAGCACTTATAAAAAAACACATGAAGTGGTTAGAGCCAAGTGTAAAACAATTCTTGGTATGCGGAACTACAGGGGATGGTTGGATATTAAGTGATAAATTAATAAACAATTGGCTTGAAATATTAACTGAAAAAAATTTTTTAACTGATCAAAACAAAATATTATTTGGTGCATTTGGTAATACGACCAAAGAAGTTTTGCATAGGGCTAAGCTTATTGAAGATTATTTAACTGATCATACGTGTGAAGCAAGCTTTTTTGGATTAACTTTATGTGCACCAGTAAATGAGAAAATAACTCAAAACGAAATTATTAAACATTTTGAAAATATTATTGAAAATACATTGTTACCAATTTCCATCTATCAATTACCACAAGTTGTTAAGTGTGAGATTAAACCAGAAACTTTAAAGTATTTAAAAGATAAATTTAAAAAGAGAATTGTTTTATTTAAAGATACAAGTGATGAAGACAAAGTTATTGATTCAAAAATTGATTTTGGAGATTTAAAATTTTTAAGAGGTGCAGAGAAAAACTATTTTAACCATATTAAACCAAGAGGTAAATATGATGGATTTTTATTAAGCACAGCAAATTGTTTTGGCAAGGTTTTGAGAGAAATATTAAAAGAAGTAGAGGAAAATAATCTTGAAAAAGCAGAAAATCTTTCAAAAAAGCTAAGCGACATTATTAGAGTATCTTTTGATAAAGGAGAAAAGTTGAATTTTGGAAATCCTTTTTCAAATGTAAATAAAGCTTTTCTACATGTAATATTTAATAAAGAAAAATTTAATTATCTTAATTGCAAAACATGCTTTAAGAATAATATACCTGGTGATTTTTTAACATATGCAAATGAATTGCTTGTTGAAAACAAATTAATAAATTCATTAAAATAATAAATCAATAATAATCATTGTTTGGCGCTTATTAATACATACTATCGTATGGTACATTGTATGATACATGTTTGTATTAATTGGTGTAAAACATAATGCTAACTATGAATCAAGTAAGTAAACACTGGGAAAACAATTAGATGCAGTATTGGTTAATGAAATCAGAGCCTGATGTTTGGTCAATTGATCAACAAAAAAAAGCTGGCGCTAAGGGTGCTCCTTGGGATGGAGTAAGAAATTATCAAGCAGCTAAAAATTTAAGAGGAATGAAAAAAGGGGACCTTTGTTTTTTTTATCACTCAAATATAGGTAAAGAAATTGTTGGAATAGTTGAGGTTATTAAAGAAGCTTTCTTAGATAAAACTGACAAAGATGGACGATTTGTAGCTGTTCAAGTAAAGTTTAAAGAAAAATTAAAAAAAAGTGTAACTCTTGAAGAGGTTAAAAAAACTAAGTCTCTTAGCCATTTATCACTTATTAGACAAAGCAGATTATCTGTTATGCCCATAGACTCTAAAAGCTGGAAAATTTTAAATAAGATGAGTAGTATTTAAATAAAAAAATTCATGCCTAAAAAAAAATCAATATCAAAAGTTAAAAAAAAAACTCCCAAAAAAACTAAAGCTAATAAAAAAATAAAACCTATTAGGAAAAAAGTTTTAAAAAAAATTGAAGAAAAAGAATTAATCATAAAGACTAAACCTGAGTGGGTAAAAAGTGCTCTAGTAAATAAAGCAAAATACCAAAAAAAATACTCTGACTCGATTAAAAAAAATGATGACTTTTGGAAGATTGAGGGAAAAAGAATTACTTGGATTAAACCATACAAAAAAATTAAAGACGTAAAATACAGCAAAAAAGAAGTTAAAATTAAATGGTATGAAGATGGAACATTAAATGCTTCTGCCAATTGTATTGATCGTCACCTTAAAGGTAAAAAAGATAAAACAGCTATTATTTGGGTAGGTGACGACCCAAAAGATACTAAAAAGATTTCGTACAAACAATTACATACTGAAGTTTCTAAAGCTGCAAATGGTTTAAGAAAACTAGGGATTAAAAAAGGTGATCGAGTTACGATTTATTTAACTATGATTCCAGAGCTTGCAGTAACAATGCTAGCTTGTGCTAGAATTGGTGCTGTTCACTCTATTATTTTTGGTGGATTTTCAGCAGACTCTATTTCTGGCAGAGTTAATGACTGTGAGTCACAGTACATTATTACTGCAGATGAAGGTGTTAGAGGTGGTAAAACTATCCCTCTAAAAGCAATCACTGATGAAGCATTAAGAAAATGTCCAGATGTTAAGAAATGTATTGTTGTAAAACGAACTGGAAATAAAGTTGGTTGGGTTAAAGGAAGAGATATTTGGTATGACGATTTAATTAAAGATATGTCAAATAAATGTGAACCTGAAGAAATGAATGCGGAAGACCCTTTATTTATTCTCTACACATCTGGTTCTACTGGAAAACCAAAAGGAGTTTTACATACAACTGGTGGCTATATGGTTTATGCATCTATGACCCATCAATATATTTTTAACTATAAACCAAAAGATGTTTATTGGTGTACGGCTGATATTGGTTGGGTTACTGGCCATAGTTATATTATTTATGGACCACTTGCTAATGGCGCAACAACAATAATGTTTGAAGGAATTCCAACCTACCCTGACAGCTCGAGATGGTGGCAAATTATTGATAAATACAAAGTTAATATTTTTTATACAGCACCCACTGCTATTAGAGCTTTAATGAGAGAGGGTGATAAGCCTGTTAAGAAAACTTCAAGAAAATCTTTAAAACTATTAGGAACTGTTGGAGAGCCTATTAATCCTGAGGCTTGGATGTGGTATTACAAAACAGTTGGAAATTCTAAATGTCCCATTGTTGATACTTGGTGGCAAACAGAGACTGGTGGAATTTTAATTAGCCCTCAAACCGGAGCTATGAATTTAAAACCTGGTTCTGCAAGTAAACCTTTTTATGGAATTAAGCCTTCTATAGTTGATAAAAATGGAAAAGAAATTAAAGGAGCTGGTGAAGGAAGGTTGTGTATTTCTCAGTCTTGGCCTGGACAAATGAGAACTGTTTATGGTGATCATCAAAGATTTATTGATACTTATTTCTCGCAGTTTGATGGAAAATACTTTACGGGTGATGGGGCTAAAAGAGATAAAGATGGTTACTACTGGATAACTGGTCGTGTAGATGATGTAATTATTGTTTCTGGTCATAACCTTGGAACTGCTGAAATAGAAAGTGCTTTTGTTGCTCATCCAAAAGTTGCTGAAGCTGCTGTAGTTGGATACCCACATGATATTAAGGGTAACGGTCTATATTGCTATGTAACTCTAAATGTTGGAGAAAGATCAGATTTAGACCTTGAAAGAGATTTAAAACTTTGGGTAAGAAAACAAATTGGAGCACTTGCAACGCCTGATATTATTCATTTTTCACCTGGTCTTCCGAAAACGAGATCTGGAAAAATTATGAGAAGAATTTTAAGAAAAATTGCTGCTAATGAGCATAACCAATTGGGTGACACGTCAACTTTGGCTGACCCAAGTGTTGTTCAAAGTTTAGTTGATAATAGAAAAAATATTTAAATTTTAATTAATTCTTTAAATTCTTTTTCAATATTTTCCCATTTTAAAATCATAGAATTTAACACGATCTTTCTGTCTAAAATTTTTAATTCTTCAGCCACTGGTGCCCATTTATATAAGGTTAGAGCGCTTTCATTAAATGGCCAAGATTTATAATATGTATTCCAGTCAATCTTTTCTAATCGTTCTGTAAATTTTTCTTTTGCTTGTAAAATAATTTCTTTAGGCATTCCATTTTCGGTTTCCTTAGTCAAAATTTCATCGTAAATTTCACTGGCTTTATCCATATCCTGATAATTACAAAAAACATTCAAATATGATAAACTATAAAAAGTAAGATCCTGTAGTGCTATAGCGTAAATGTTCCATTTAGCTTTATTAATAGATGCTAAAAATACTTCATCATCAAAGTGTAGTACCCATTTAGTTCCCATTCTTGTTTTTAAATAGTTATATAAAGTAACCTGCGATACCCATGCTGATTGTTTTTGAACAAATAATGTAAGATCCTCAATATTCTTAATTTTTTTCTTTGGTAGTACTCCCTTGAATAAAGCAAATATATAAACTCTAATATCTTCAAGTTTGATGTCTTTTATTTTAAGTTTATATTTGAGCATTTTTACCTACCTTTTAGATGCTTTATATTACAAAAATGGGCCTAATTCGAACTATTTAAGGGCTTTCAATCTATCTCATTATGGTTAAGGTTTCTTTCTTAACTATATAGGGAGAGTAAAATGTCAAACAAAACAAAACACTGGGAAAAAACTAGGGGGCTACTGTTTGTTACTTTAGCAATCTGGTTTGTATTCTCAATTGGCATCTTTTTTTTCGGAACTGAAATGGAAGCATCTAGCTTCAGACCTTTTGGTTATCCACTGTCATATTATATGACATGTCAGGGTTCATTATTAGCATTTGTAATTTTGAATTTCTGGTTTGCGGGTAGACAAGAGAAGATAGATGAAGAGTTTGGTTTCACTGAAAGAGAGGATAGCTAATGATAAAAGGTAAATTTATAGACAATCTACCAAAAGTTTATGGAATCTATACAGGTGGTTTTATTGGATTCATAATCTTAATGGCGATTGCTGAACAAATGGGGATGTCTGCAAAAGCAATAGGAATTTCTTTTGTAGTATTCACAATTGCTATCTATGCGATAATCGGATGGTTATCACGTACACTTCAGATGGATGCATACTACGTAGCGGGGAGACAAGTACCTACTGTATTTAACGGAATGGCTACTGCGGCAGACTGGATGTCTGGTGCATCATTCGTTGCAATGGCAGGTGGTATTTATTTCAAAGGCTATGGCTATATGGCGTTGTTAGTTGGTTGGACAGGTGGTTATATACTTGTATCTACTTTACTAGCACCCTACTTAAGAAAATTTGGCTGTTACACAGTTCCAGATTTTGTTGGTACAAGATATGGTGGTAACGCAGCAAGACTTTCTGCAGTACTAGTATTAACAGTAGCTTCATTCACATATGTGACTGCACAAATCAATGCAACGGGAACTATTGCTTCAGTAGCTTTAGATATTCCTTTTAAAGTTGCTGTGTATGTCGGATTAGCAAGTATATTACTTTGTTCTATGCTTGGTGGAATGAGAGCAGTTACATGGACACAAGTTGCGCAATATATAGTTTTAATTATTGCCTACTTACTTCCTGTATTCTGGATTAGTAGTAAAATGGGTGCTGGATTCTTCCCACATTTAATGTTGGGAGATGAGGTGGCTAGAATTGCTGAACTAGAAAGTCAGTTTGGTTTTGTGAAAAACTCTGCTGCCGACTTAGCTACAGTACCAAAAGGCTTAGCTGGAATAACTAAAGCACACTCATCGGTTAACGGAACAAATTGGGGATTCATTTCTTTAGCAATTTGTATGATGGCAGGAACAGCTTCTTTGCCTCACGTTATGATGAGATACTTTACTACTCCAAGTGTAAAATCAGCTAGAAGATCTGTAGCATGGTCGCTACTTTTCATCTTCATTTTATACTCAACTGCACCAATGTTAGCGACATTATCAAAACTATCACTGATTGATCCAACACTTTCAACAGGGATTATTGGTAAGTCAATAGCTGAGGTTCAAGCAATAGATTGGTATCAAAACTGGAACCAAGCTAACTTAATGTTTGTTAGCGACTTTAACGGAAATGGAACTCTTGAATTAAATGAGTTTTTCATGGGTGGTAAAGCGGTTGTGTTAGCTACTCCAGAAATTGCTGGATTACCTTATGTAATCTCAGGTCTGGTTGCTGCTGGAGGTATGGCTGCTGCAATGTCTACTGCTGATGGTTTGGTTTTAGCAATTGCTAATGCTTTGTCTCATGACTTGTATTACAAGATCATTGATCCAAAAGCAGAAGCTGCAAAAAGATTAATTGTTGCAAGGGTATTACTTGTATTAATTGGTTTTGCTGGAGCAACTATTGCCGCAATGGGTATCCAAGGTATCTTAGGTTCAGTAATCTGGGCTTTTGACTTTGCGATGTCAGGATTGTTCTTCCCACTTGTACTAGGTGTATGGTGGAAAAGAGCGAATGGTCCTGGTGCTGTTGCAGGAATGCTTCTAGGATTAGCAGCTGGTACTTGGTATCTAATTTGGGTACGTACTGGTGGAGCTGGATTCTTGGGTATTACTCAACTTACATTCGGTATCGTTGGAGCGTCAGTTAGTTTAGTTTCTATGGTGGTTGTTAGTTTAGCGACTAAAGCACCAGACCAAGCTACTCAAGACATGATTGATGAGCTTCGTATTCCAAGTGGTAAAACAATTCTTGGAAAACAACACTAATTAAATTTATTATTAAGGGGCGATTTATTTCGCCCCTTAGTAAATTTTTAAACAAAATTCCTTTTTATATTTATGCCAGAAATGCATCCTTCTATTCTTATAATTGATTATATTTTGGGTGTTATAATGTGGACTCTTATTGGAAGAGTTGCGATGAATATCTTTCAGCGAGAAAACTCAGAATTTTTTTTTATGAAGGCCTTTGTAAAATTAACAAATCCATTAATTCGTTTGTTTAAGCCCATTACTCCTTCATTCATTATAGATCCTCTTGTTCCACTTTATGTTGCCTGGTTCTTTTATATGATTAGATTTTACCTTATGCCTTATCTACTGGGATATTCTGTCATGGGAATGTTATCTTTTCCTTTAGAAAGTGAAATTGCTACAGAAATTTATCGTATTTTTGGCAAATAATTAATTCAAATTAAAAATAAAATTGATACTACTAATATTGGTAATCAATGAAAAAAATACAAATATCACCTTCAATTTTATCTGCTGATTTTAGTCAATTGGGCAATGAAATTAAAAGACTAGAGGAAGGTGGTGCTGATATGATTCATGTGGATGTAATGGATGGACATTTTGTTCCCAATTTAACAATGGGACCTCCAATCATTAAGGCCTTAAGACAATATACAAATTTACCATTTGATGTTCATTTAATGATTTCTCCTGTGCATAAATATATTAAAGATTATGCAGACGCAGGTGCAGACATTATTACTATACATCCAGAGGCTACTGAAGATTTAGCGGTTTCTATTGATCATATTAAAAGTTTAGGGAAAAAAGTAGGGGTTTCTCTAAACCCAGAAACTAAAATTAATTTAATAACTGACTTATTAAACGAGATCGATTTAGTTCTAATTATGAGTGTAAATCCTGGATTTGGAGGACAAAAGTTTATGCCAGAAGTTTTAGAAAAAATAAAAGAATTAAAAAAAATAAAGGATCAAAAAAATTTAGATTTTGATATAGAAATTGATGGTGGAATTAATTTTGATAATAATAAACTAGCAATAGAAGCTGGTGCAAATATTTTAGTATCTGGAACAACTATATTTAAAAATAACAATGGAGATATAAAAAAAAATATAGACCTTTTAAAATCAAGTTAAAATAATGATTTTAAATAATTCACTTAAGCTTATCAAAAAAAAAATTCGTCATTTTTACTTAAACTCTAATCTCTATAATAAAAAAATTACACCATCATTTATTGGGTTAATAGAATACCAACCAAGCCCTAGCTTATTAGATTGTCTTATAAAGTATGACAAAAAAAAAATTAATATAGAAAATTATTCATTAAATGAAATTTGGGATCATCCAAATTTAAAAGAAAAAGACCAACAAAATTTAAACAGTTTTTTTTGGTTATTTAGTCTAGATCTAAAATCTTCAAAAAAAGACACTCAAAATGTTATTTATCAATGGATTAATACAAATGACCGGTACAACTCTAAAAATTGGAAAATTGATATAATCGGAAAAAGAATAATAGCTTGGATTTCAAATTCTAGACTTACCTATGAAGATGGAAGCGTTCATTATAAAGACCAATTTAATGGTATTATAAAAAAGCAGATCAATCATCTCATTAATGAAATTGAAACCTCTGAATTAATCAATGATAAGATTATAGGATGTGCTGCTATCATTTTAACTGGTCTATCCTACCCTCAAAATAATAATTATTTAAAATCTGGGTTAAGTTTACTAAAAAAATTAGCAAAATATTCATTGGATAATGATGGCTTTCCAAAATCAAGAAATATTAGGCAGTTAAGTTTTTATTTAAAATATTTTATATTAATTAGAGAGTGGTTCAAAGAATCTCAAAATGAAATACCTGATTTTATAAATGAAAATATATATTATTTAGGTCAGGCTTACACTTTTGTTTGGCACAACAATAAAATAGATTTTCTCTTTAATGGCAATCATAAAACTAATAATCATAATTTTGATCTTTATTTAAAGAGACTTGGCTATAGCTTTAAAAATCAAAATAATGAATTAGGTGGCTATGTAATCCTTAACAGTAAAAAAAATTCTCTAATAATGGATGTTGGATCAAGCCCAAATACAAAACTATCTTCAAATTATCAAGCTGGAGCTTTATCTTTTGAAATAATATCAAATGGTAAAAAGTTAATTAGTAATTGTGGCTATTTTCAAAAAGTTAATCACCAATTAAATCAAGTGTCTAAATCAAGTGCAGTTCACAGCACACTAGTTATAGATGATAAGTCCTCTTGTAGTTTTAATAAACTCAGAGGTAAAAAATCTAAAATTAACCAAGGGTTAAGAATATTAAAAAAAAATGTGATATTTGAAAAAAATTATTGGAAAATTAATGCCTCTCATGATGGTTATTTAAAACCACATGGCATTGTTCATAATCGAGAAATCGAATTCTACCCAGAACAATTAAAATTTATTGGACACGACAAGATTACTTTTAATAAGGATATTAAGAATTTAAAATTTGAAATTAGATTTCACTTAGAGCCAAACGTTAAAGTCATGAAAACACAAGATGGAAAATCAATACTTATAGATCTTGATGGAGAGGGCTGGAAGTTTAGCTCAGAGAACTCGATGATGAATATTGATAAAGGGTTATATTTCGGTAAAAAAAATTCTTTCACCGATAATCAAAATATATTTATTTCAGGAATGACTAATGAAGAAAATCAAACTATAAGATGGGAAATCACAAAATTATAATGAAAAAAATAAAAAAAGCTCTTATTTCAGTATCTGATAAAAAAAATCTAGGTAGTCTTTTAAAAGTTTTGGCTAAATACAAAATTGAGTTAATTAGCTCTGGGGGTACCTATAAAGAAATAAAGAAACTTAAATTTAAATGTCTGGAAGTTTCTGAGTATACAGGTTCACCAGAAATTCTTGGTGGAAGAGTTAAAACCCTTCACCCAAAAATTCATGCAGGTATATTAAGTAAAAGAAATGACAAATCCCACACTAAAGAATTAAAGGCTAATCAATATGATGAAATTGACCTTGTTATTGTTAACTTTTACCCTTTTGAGAAAACTTTAGAACAAACAACCAATCATTCAAAAATAATAGAGAATATTGATGTTGGAGGCCCCACTATGGTTAGGGCAGCAGCAAAAAACTATAACGATGTTACTGTTATTACATCCTCAGATCAATATGAGGGCCTAATTAATGAATTAGAATACAACAAAGGATCAACATCTATTGGGTTCAGAGAAAAGATGTCTTTAGAGGCCTTCTCTGAGACAGCCTATTACGATGCTGTAATTTCTAACTATTTTAATAAAATTAAAAAGATTAATTTCCCAAAAAAGAAAATTATTTATGGAAACTTAATTGAAAAGTTAAGATATGGAGAAAACCCACATCAAGAAGCTGCCATTTATTCTAAAACTCAAAATCTTAATGTTAAACAAATTCATGGCAAGCAGTTAAGTTATAATAATTATAACGATATTTTTTCTGCTTTAACAATATCAAAGTCTCTTCCTAAAAACTTAGGAACAGTTATAGTTAAACACGCTAATCCTTGTGGTGTTTCAGTTGATAAAAATAACTTAAAAAGTTATAAATTAGCTCTAGCCTCTGATCCAGTTAGTGCTTTTGGTGGAATAGTTTCTTGTAATTTCAAAATAAATAAAGTTCTAGCATTAGAACTTAATAAAATTTTCTTGGAGGTTGTTATTGCAAATGGTTTTGAAACTAGTGCGTTAAAAATTTTGAAAAAGAAAAAAAATATAAGGATTATTGATGCATCAGAATTTAAAATGAAAGATTTACTTAAATTTGGCTCTGTGAACGAATCTATATTAACACAATCTGAAGACTTAAAAGTATTCGAAATTAAAGATTTTAAAATTGTTTCAAAACAAAAGCCAAATAAATCCCAATTGAAAAATTTAATTTTTGCATTTAATGTTTGTAGATACGTAAAATCTAATGCAATTGTACTTGCCAGTCAGGATGCAACTGTTGGTATTGGTTCAGGACAACCCAGTAGACTTGATAGCTGTCAGATTGCTATAGATAAAATGAATAAATTTCAAAACTTAAATGAAGATGTTGTGGCAGCCTCTGATGCATTTTTTCCATTTATTGATGGTATTGAAAAATTAGTACAATCAGGAGTTTCAGCTGTAATACAGCCTTCTGGATCAATTAGAGATAAAGAAATAATAAAATTTGCAAACCAAACTGGTACTATTTTAGTTTTCTCTAAAACTAGACACTTTAGACATTAATGAGAATTAGTTTTTTTCTTAAAAAAATAGAAAATTTAATTATTAAAAAAAGTTTTAATTATCCAAAAACTATTATTGATTATTTTAACAATAATAAAAAAGTTACAATTTTATCTTTTTCAAGTATTGGTAGGGGAAGAAAGTATATTCAGCAAAATGAATTCTTTCATTTAACAAAGAAATATAATGTATTATTTATTAAAGACATAACCAGGTCCTGGTTTAATAATGTAGATGTAAAATATATAAAGTCATTTTTAAAGAAAAATAATTATGCAATTGGTTTTAGCATGGGTGCTTTTAATGCAATTATTTTTTCAACTCTTCATCCAATAGAAAAATTAATTGCTTTTTCCCCACAGTTTTCAATCGACCCTAAAATTTCAAAAGATGAAACATTTTTAAATTTTGCTGCACACATAAAAAAATGGAAATATAGAAAGTTAAAATTTTCAAAAACTACAGAATATTTGATTTTTTTTGGTGATACAGAAAAAGAAAAATATCACATGAGCATGATTCCTAAACAAAAAAATATTAAGGTGATAATGCTAAAAAATTGTGATCATGACACGGCTTTACATCTTAAAAAAAGGATGAGGTTAAACAAAACTATTAATAATTTCTTTAATTATAAAACCTAATTTATTAAATCTATTTTTGCAGCAAGAATAAAATCATTCTCTGATAGCCCTTCAATTGCATGCGTAGTAATTGTAATTTTTGCATACCCCCATCCAAAAAAAATATCAGGGTGATGGCCCTCTTCTTCTGAAATTTTTCCAACTTTGTTGATAAATTCTTGACTATTGATAAAATTTTGAAAAGTAAATTTTTTTTCTAAAAAATAGTTATTATTTTCATTTTTCTTAACATCCCAGCCATCAACTTTTTTTTGATACTTGTGTATTTCACCTATATCAAAGGGTAAAACTCCAGCCTCACATGGCATACATTTTTTATCTATAAGATCATTCATTAAAAGCATTATATTTTAACGTTTATTTTAAGTCAAATGATCATAAAACCACTCTCACTGTGATAAGAGTGTGATAGTGGTGCTGTCATAAATTTTGATGTAGGATCGTGTTTCATGAAAAAACTTTTAGGGATCGTGGTTCTGGTTTTATTATAAGCTAATCATTGCTAACAATAAGAAAATTATGGTTGGTATAATAATTATTATCCCTATTAAGTAGGTCCAAAAACCACCCTTAAATCTTTTTTTATTTTCTTTATCCTTTTCAATTTTTTTTTCCTTACTTAAAATAACTATACCTAATTTTTTTTTTGCATAAAAAAATGTTATCAAAAACATGGCTACAAATGTTAATAACTTTGCTGCTTCAGCGTGACGATCATTTAAAGCATAAAGAGATCCCACAAGTAGTCCAATCGTTAAATAGGTATATAAAAACTTTTTTAATTGTGTGATCTGCATCATTAATTTTGAAGCGAAGTATAATGAGAGCATAGCATTTATTAATATCCATACAGGACTTAATCCTCCAATAGATGTCCCTCCAGGAAATTTTATTAATGCATAGCCTCTCCATCCTTTTGAAAGAAGATCTGCTGAAAGATGAATTCCAATTCCTAAAAATAATCCGATAAGAAGAATATTGGCTATAGCGTTATTTTTTACCAGTTTATAATGTAGAATTAAATAAGGAAGCAAAATACTATGAGTTATTATTGATCTATGTCCTAGCCATCCAAAATCTTGATCTATGTCAGGATAATCAAAAAAAAGTATGCATGAAAAATATAGAACTGGAATAAATATAAAGTAGTTTAAATTTTTAATGTCAGAATTAAAAACTTTTATATCAATTTTTTTAAAAGTAGGATTTGGTACCCCACACTTTGGACAACTCTTTGCTTCTGTTGAAACTTTAGCCCCACATTCTCTACATAATTTTAAAGCCATAAACTTATACTACCAAAGCCTTAATCTAGTGTCTAGATGATGGAACGAGCGTAGCTGTGATGTCAGTGCGATAAGATTAGGAGACATGTCCTATTAATGGAGCGGGTCAAGGGAATCGAACCCTCTACCTAATCGTTGGCAACGATTCGCTCTACCAATGAGCTAGACCCGCTTATAAAAGACAATATAAATAGATGGTTTTTTCGAAGCACGCAATAATAAAGTTTTTAATTAATATAAAAATTTTCTAAAAAGGATCAAAAAAACACTATTTACTAAAATTGGAGTTAAGCCCATCTAGGTATTTTTACTCATATCCAAGTTCGACTAAATCTTCTTTGAAGATTTTTGTTAAATTTGATTGTTGATCTTTATCCAAAATTTTTCTCCAATCATTATCAGGACCTAAATTAAAAAAAGGAATTTTTTTCTCACTTTTTTTTGAAGGTACCGCTTCAACAAAACCATTTTTTTTTTCTTCATTTTTTAGTTTATTAAAATTAGTAGAATTAACTGAATTTTCTAATTTATCTTTGTTTATTGTTTCTTTTATGTTTAAAGTTTTATTTATAAATTCAATAATATTTTCAAATACTACATACGTTTCCTTCAATAAATCTTCATATTGAATTATTTTTATTGGAATTTTTTTTTGAACTCTCCAAGACTTATAATTCATACTCCAAGAACTTATAAATTGAAAATCACTATAACCGTCTTCTTTAACGTTTCGAATGTCATAAATATAATTTTTTGAGTTAGTCATCCATTTTATGGATGTTTCATGATTCATCTCATAATGATTTTTTAATGATGTTATTACATTTCTAGGGTCTCTAACGATGTAGATACATCCTGCTGAATTCTCTTTGTTAGTAAAATCACAATTGTTTACCTTGCCAAAAGTATTATGAGTTTTGAAAAATTTAATCTTTTTATCAGCGTTAATTCTTTCCTGTGATTTAATCCATAACTTCGTAGTATCTGTCACATTCTCTTGATTATAATTAAAACCTACAAAATGCCTCTTTTCTGGGAACTGTCCTATATTTTTTAAAATATTTTGATCAAAAATTCCATCCTTTGTATAATAATAAGCACTAATTAAAGTTCTTAACCAGGTATTTCCACTTTTTGGGTAAGATGCTATCCAGAATATCATTGTACAATTATTATAGATGAATAATAGTTATTCTAATAATAATATTTTATGAAAAATTTACCAAAAACAATACCTGTTTTTCCACTTAGTAATTTTATCATATTTCCTCATACAACAGTTCCATTAAATATATTTGAACCAAGATATGTTGAAATGATTAATGATAGTAAGAAAACAAATAAGATGATTGGTTTGATACAGCCAAAAAGTAATGATGATAGTTCAATCCCTGGACTTCATAAGATTGGTTGCTTAGGTAAAATAATCAATTTTAAAGATACATCTGATGGTAGGTATATGATTGAATTAAATGGGATAACACGGTTTGAAATAACTAATGAAATTAAAAGTACAAAACCTTACCGTATTTGTGAAATCAATTATGATAATTTTGAACTTGATTTAACTCCTGAAAAAAAGAAATTAAAATTTTCTGATCTTGAGTCAATCTTCAAGGATTTAAAATTATTATTTGAAAAAAAAGGATACATTATAAATTGGAAATCTTTAGAAAAACAAGATTTGAATGAAACAATAAATGCCCTAGCAATGGCCTCTCCTTTTTCACTGGAAGAAAAACAAATTTTATTAGAAAGCAAAAATTTAGAGGCTCGAAAAGATAAGATTGCAGAAATATTAAGCACTTATAGTTTTGATAATTTTCAAAATACAACTATTCAATAAGCTTAAAAATTCATTCCTGTATCGGCTAGTTTAATAAAATAATTATTTAGATTCTTGTTTTTTCCAATACCTTTAAGAATTTTGCTAAAGCTTTTATTTTTAACTTTTTTATCTAAGTTAAAGGATTCATAAATTAAATCTATGGCTTTAGAAAAAACAAAGTTTTTATCCCTCGTTTTTTTTTCAAATTCATCTAATATCAGCGAATCTAATTGTAAACCCAATTCAATTTTGTCTTCAATAATTTTAGTTAGAATTCTAAGATCTCGTATTGTCATGTTAAATCCTTGTCCTGCTAATGGGTGCACTCTGTGAAGTATATCTCCAAAAGCTAAAATATTTTTATGATGATAGTTTCTTAAATTTGAAGAACTCAACTCAAAACTATTTAATTTATCAATTTTATTAATTTTATATTTGGGGTTATATTTATTAATTAAATTTATTACATCACTATTATCAAATTTTTTATTCTTAATATCTATTGAATATACTACAGACGTTTCAGTGTTAGAGATTGGTAAAAATGCAATTGGACCTTGCTTTGTAAAAATTTGAGTTGCTGTATTATTCTCTATTTTTTTATGTTTTAAAATAGTGGTATAAGCAAGATTATAATAATTTTTACTAATTTTTTTTGTGAAATACTTTTTTGCTAAGAAATTACTTGCATCACAATTAATTATTAAATCATATTCTTTTTTATTTAAAGACTCTTCATTAATATCTTTTTTTAGTATTATTTTTTTAAAAAATTTACTTTTAATAAGGTTACTTTTTAATGATTTTAAAAGTTCATCATTTTTTATCATATAGAATAAGTCTTTTCTATCATTCTCAAACTTTAATAGATTTTCATGATCAATTTTATCTGTATAAATTTCTATTCTATTTATTTTCCAGTAATTATTTTTTGAAATTTGAAAAATTTTTTCTTTAAAAAATTCGAAATTACTTTTAGATATCCCTATTGTTCTATTGGAAGAAAAATTACTATTTTCTCTTTTATGATAATAATGAACATTTATTTTTTTATTTATAAGGCTTTTAGCTAAAGATAGAGCAGTTAAGCCTTCACCAATAATACAAACATTCATAATAATTTTAATTTTAACAATAAAAATTAGATGATACAAAGTGATTAATTAGACTCATTTATTTATGGAATTTAAAAAATTAGCCAACAATACAATTAATTTTGGCATAAATAGAATTATTGAAGCTGCTGGTATTGCTCTTGTTATAATTGGCCTTCTTCTAATGGTTTCTCTTACAACCTTTTCCCCAGATGACCCTAATTTTATTTTTCCAGATAATACTGAGATTAAAAACTTACTTGGTTTTAATGGAAGTTACACGGCTGACCTTTTTTTTCAAACTTTCGGGCTCATTGCTTTATTAATTCCATTTACACTTATATTTTCTGGCATAAATATAGTTCTAAATAAGAAAATTTTTTTAATATTTGAAAGTGTTTTTTATTCTGTTCTTTATTCTTCTTTTGGTTCTCTATTCTTTTCTTTTTTTTACCCTGCTGCTTTTAATCTTTATATTAATGGAAATGGTGGTTTTATTGGAAAATATTTAGGGACAACTTTTTTAACTTCTTTAATTAATATTAATTCTCAAGTTTCTTATTACTCATTAATTTTAATTATTTTAATTTTATTTTTAATTAGTATCCATTTTAAAATTAGTTCGTTTTATAAAATTATAAAAAAACTTTTTAAGTTAATCTTTGTAAAAAAAGAAAAGAGCTACACTAATGAAAATGAGATAATTAGTGAGTTTATACCACAAGATGAAATTAAAAATTTAATTCAAGAAGATTTACCTTTCATAAAAAGTGAAAATAAATCTCCTAGTAAAAAAATTCGCTTCAAACTACCTACTATCGATTTACTTAAAATCCCCACACAAAAAGATAGGGAGAAACTAAAAGATGAAGATTATATTGATAGTGAGTTTTTAGAAAAAATCTTATTAGATTTTGGGGTCAGTGGAGACATAAAGAAGGTTAGTCATGGCCCTGTAGTAACACTAAATGAATTTGAGCCAGCAGCTGGTGTTAAAGTATCTAAAATTATCAATCTCTCAGATGACATTGCTCGAAACACTAGTTCTGAATCTGCCAGAATAGCAACTATTCCAGGACGTAGCACTATTGGCATAGAGCTTCCAAATTCTAGTCGTGAGAATGTTTATTTAAGTGAAATACTCTCTAACTCCGATTTTAATAAAAAAGATATCAGGTTACCAATTGCGCTTGGTAAAAATATTTCTGGTGTTCCTATTGTTGGAGATTTAGCTTCTATGCCTCATTTATTAATCGCTGGAACTACTGGATCAGGTAAATCTGTTTGCATAAATACTATTATCTTATCCCTACTTTACAGGCACACACCGGACAAATGTAAGTTCATACTAATTGATCCTAAAATGCTTGAACTATCAACCTACGAAGGCATACCTCACTTATTATGTCCTGTAATTACTGAGGCAAAAAAAGCTGCTTCTGTCTTAGGTTGGGTTGTTAAAGAAATGGAAAATAGATACCGACTTATGACCAAAGAAGGGGTGCGTAATATTGATGGCTATAATGCTAAGCACACTTTGGCTATGCCCTATATTGTTGTTGTGGTAGATGAAATGTCTGATCTAATGCTTGTTGCTGGAAAAGAGATAGAAAATTATATTCAGAAATTATCTCAAATGGCAAGAGCTGCTGGAATTCATATTATAATGGCCACACAAAGACCAAGTGTTGATGTTATTACAGGAACCATTAAAGCAAATTTTCCAACAAGAATATCTTTTCAAGTAACCTCAAAAATAGATAGTAGAACAATTTTAGGTGAACAAGGTGCGGAACAGTTACTTGGTAAAGGAGATATGCTTTATATGTCTTCTGCAAATAAGATTGTTAGAATTCATGCTCCATTTGTATCAGAAGGTGAGATCGAAAAAGTTAACAATTACTTAAGAAGTCAAGCAGAGCCAAATTATATAGATGAAATCTTAAATTTTGTAGATGAAAAAGAACTGAGTGGAGAAGCATCTAGCTCAGGTGATAAAGATGAATTGTACCAGGCAGCACTTGATATTATTAGATCTGAAGGCAAGGCATCTACCTCATTTTTACAAAGAAAGTTACAGATAGGATATAATAGAGCTGCAAGGATTGTTGATATGATGGAAGCTGATGGTATTGTGAGTAAGGCTAACCATGTTGGTAAAAGAGATGTTCTTTAATGTTGAGAATAATAATAATTTTACTATTTTTTAATTTTTACGTGCCAGCCAATTCATCACCAAAAGATAAGGTAATCTCTCAAATGAAACTTACTAACAATTTAAGTTTCAATTTTATACAAAAAATTGATGATAAAAATGAAGATGGAAAATGCATCATTGAATATCCTAAAAAAATTTTTTGTGAATATAACAATCCTAGTAAAAAAATTTTAGTATCAAATGGAAAATCTTTAGTTATTAAAACTAGTAATAAGGGAAGTTATTATCGTTATCCACTTAGAAAAACTCCTTTAAAATTTTTACTAGATAAAGAATATCTAATTTCTAAAATAGAGGAGCTAGAGCCAAGAGATATAGACAACAAGTACCTAAATTTTAGAATTTTTGATAATAATAATGAGATTAATATTTTTTTTGACAAGAAAGATTTAAATTTAATTGGATGGCAAACTGAAGATATTTATCAAAATTTATCAATAACATTTATTTCTTCTGTTAAAAAAAACCAAGAGATAGATAGCAAGATTTTTAAATTACCTGAAAATAATTGATCATCTGATTAAGGTTTCAGACTTAAAATTTTTCATACCTCTAGCCAAATAATTTTTTAATGCATTTTTATGATCTAGGGAACAAGTGTGAACCCAAACTCTTTCACCTCCCATATTAAATGAGCACTTAATTGCTTTACTTAATAAATATCCTCCTAATTTTTTTCCAAAATATTCTTCCAAAATTCCAAAATATGCAATTTCGGCTTCTTTGTTTTGTTTGTTAAATAACAGTTCAAAATAGCCAGCTATTTCACTTTTATCTTTAAGAATGTATGTAAATAAGTGATCATTAGAGATATAATCTATCCAATTTAAGTCTGTCCAAACAAGTCTATCAATCCATTGACAATTCTTACCAATAGTTTTGTATAAAAATTTATTTAATTGAAAATCTTTTGGGTCAGCAAGCTCTACAGAGTAATTCTCTGCAGGCTTCTTAACTTCTTTTAACTCATCTAGAGACCTTATCTCTAAATAACTTCGATAAATTTTTTCTGTCACTCAACCATTTTTCCAACTTTTTCTCCTCCAAACAAATGGAAGTGTAAATGTGGAACCTCTTGACCGCCATCTTCACTCAAATTTGTTAAAGCTCTATAACCTCTACCTGTATCTGTTGATATACCTAATATTTTTGAAACTTCTGTAATAGCTTTGCTTAAC
This sequence comes from uncultured Candidatus Pelagibacter sp., assembly GCA_905618915.1. Classification (GTDB taxonomy): domain Bacteria; phylum Pseudomonadota; class Alphaproteobacteria; order Pelagibacterales; family Pelagibacteraceae; genus Pelagibacter. Next base: position 58,167 of record CAJQTI010000006.1, read on the forward strand.
GCAACTATCTCTTGATCTGAAGCTCTATTGTTAAAATCATCTAAATTAATATATTCACCTTTTGGAATAACTAATGCGTGTATTTTTTTTTGAGGATTAATGTCGTAAAAGGAAAGAACGAAGTCATTTTCAAATATTTTTTTACAAAGAATTTCTTTTCTCAATATTTTTGCAAAAATGTTATTTTTATCGTAACTCATTATCTGCTGTTTTTTTCTTCAATACCTGATTGTTTTTTTCTGTCTTCTAGCTCTTTCAAGACATCTTCAAACTTAATATCAGCTGCCTCTAGCACAACCAGTATATGATAAATTGTATCTGCTGCTTCATGTACTACATTAGATTTATCATTTAGGGCTTCTTTAAGTTCACTAAATTCTTCTTCCATTTTGTCTATACACTTAGACAGGCCACCTGATAATAATGATGAAGTATAAGATTTATCTTCATCCTTATTTTTTCTGTCCCTAATTGTATTTACTAAATTTAATAGATTTTCTGACATGTCTAAATCCTAACTGGAATTCCTTTTGAATTCAAATATTGTTTAGCTTCATTAATTGAGTGTGTTCCATAATGAAAAATTGAAGCCGCTAGTACTGCACTAGCATTTCCTAATTTTATACCGTCCACCAAATGATCCAGGTTTCCTACTCCACCTGAGGCAATCACAGGTATATTAACTGTAGAAGATATTTTAAACATTAAGTCATTATCATAACCAATTTGAGTGCCATCTCTATCCATAGATGTAACTAGTAATTCCCCTGCCCCATTACCTTCCATTTTTTTTGCAAATTCTATTGCATCCAGGCTCGTGTTATTTCTTCCACCATGGGTAAAAACCTCCCATTTATTGCCATTTTTTTTAGCATCTATTGCAACAACAATGCATTGTGACCCAAATTTTTTCGAACTTTCAATTATCATTTCAGGATTTTGAACTGCCGCAGTATTGATTGAAACTTTATCTGCTCCACAATTTAATAATTTATTAATATCTTCAACTCCCCTAACCCCACCACCAACTGTTAAAGGCACAAAACATTTTTTAGATGTTCTTTCAACCACATCATAAATTGTGTCTCTATTTTCATTAGAAGCTGTAATATCTAAAAAACAAATTTCATCAGCGCCACCATCACTATAAATTTTAGCTTGTTCAACTGGATCACCAGCATCTTTTAAATCTACAAAATTAATTCCCTTAACAACTCTGCCATTTTTAACATCTAGACATGGAATAATTCTATTTTTAAGCATCTAATTCTCTCACTAATTCATCTAATTTAATATCACCATCATATATAGCTTTACCAACTATTATTCCTTCAATATTTTTTAAACCTTTTGCTTTTTTAATATCATCGATTGAAGACACGCCTCCTGAAATAATTACTGGGCAATTAGAAATATTGGCAACATTAATTGTTTCTTCAAAATTAGGACTTTGTTTGGTGCCATCTCTATTTATGTCTGTATAAATTAATCTACTAACACCATAATCATTTACTTCTTTTAAAAAATCCAAAGTCAATTGATTAGAATTTTCCTTCCATCCTGAAACTGACAAGTATCCATCTTTAGCATCTAGACCTAAGGCAATTTTATTTGGAAATGTTTGGCATGCTTCTTTTAAGAAATTCTTATCTTTTATAGCCGCACTTCCTAAAATAACTTTTTCAACTCCTGCATCTGTGTATTTTTCAATACTATCAATGCTTCTAACGCCTCCCCCTACTTCAATTTTTAAATCAAATTTATGAACTATTTCTTTAATGATATCTAAGTTAACTGTCTCTCCAGTTAAGGCGCCATCTAAATCAACAATGTGTAAATTTTTAAAACCATGATCTTTGTATTTACCAGCTTGATCAACTGGTGATATTTCATATTCAGTTTTATTATTAAAGTCCCCTTTAATTAATCTTACACATTTCTTATCTTTAATATCTATGGCTGGAAATATCTTCATTTGTTGATGTTTCTTTTCTTTTCTTTTCTCCAAAGAATAAAAAATAATAAAATTAATGCTGGTTGAAGAATTACAAATATAATTATGTTTGCTAAATAATAACCAAATCCATATTCCCCTGGCATACCACCTATAGCTTGTAGAATATAAACACATAACATAAAGAGGTCTGTAATAATTTTTTCGAACATTTTATAATTTTATAAAGTTTCTTATTATTTGTAATCCAATTTTATCGCTCTTTTCAGGGTGAAACTGGGTTCCAAAGATATTTTCTTTTTCAACTGAACAAACAATATTTGATGAATAATCTGTTGTTGCTGAAATTACACTTTTATCTTCAGGAATAAATTCATAACTGTGCACAAAATACATGTGTGATTTATTTTTTATATCCTTAAAAATCTTGCTTTCTTTAATAATACTAATTTCATTCCAACCAATGTGTGGAAGTTTAAATTTATTATTTTTATTATCAATCTTTGAGACTTTTCCTGAAATCCAGCCAAGACCTTTGGTTTCAGTTTCTTCATAACCAAGGTCTGCAAACATCTGTAAACCAACACAAATTCCAAGAAGAGGTTTTTTGTTGGTGACTGCAAACTCATTGAGTGTCTCTACCAAACCATTTATGCCATTTAATGCATCAACACAGCTCTTAAACGACCCTTGTCCTGGTAAAACTACCTTGTCGCTTGATTTAATCTTATTTAAATCTGAAGTTACTTCGATATTAACTTTGTCTTTAGCAACTTCTTTAAAGGAGTTTATTACAGAGCTAATGTTTCCTGAATTGTAATCAACAATTGCGACATTCATTAAACTTATAATGAGCCTTTAGTTGATGGAATACTTTTTTTATTTCTAGGATCTATTTCTAATGCTGTTCTTAATGACCTTGCTAAAGCTTTAAAACAAGACTCAATTATGTGATGACTGTTGTCTCCATAAATATTTTCCATGTGCAGTGTTATTCCTGCTGATTGAGAAAATGCTTGAAACCATTCTTTAAAAAGTTCTGTGTCCATCTCTCCAAGTCTTTCCACTTTTAATTTAACTTTCCATATTAAATAAGGTCTATTTGAAACATCAATTGCAACTCTTGTTAATGTTTCATCCATTGGAATCATTGCATGAGCGTATCTTTTAATTCCTTTAAAATCTTTCAGTGCTTTTTTTAAAGCCTCACCTATTGCTATTCCAGTATCTTCTGTTGTGTGGTGAAGATCTATATGAGTATCTCCTTTTGCTTTAACTTTTAAATCTATTAGTGAATGCTTTGATAATTGTTCAAGCATATGATCTAAAAAACCTATTCCAGTATCAATTTTATATTGACCTTTACCGTCAATATTAACTTCAACACTGATACTGGTTTCTTTTGTTTTTCTAGAAACTTTTCCAATTCTTCTCATAATATATAATATGTATATAAGGATTAATTCACTATATCAATATTTGCAATCTACTACTTGAAGATTAAAAATTAATATCCATTTATAATCTATGACTACAATAGTGCTTATCAGAAAAAATAATGAAGTAGTGGTTGCAGGAGATGGCCAGGTTAGTATGGGCAATACTGTTATAAAAAGCACTGCTGCAAAGGTTAGAAAAATTGAAAAAAGAAATGTAATAGCTGGGTTTGCTGGATCGACTGCAGATGCATTAACTTTGTTTGAAAGACTGGAAGCAAAACTTGAAAAGCATGCTGGTAACCTTCCAAGAGCAGCTGTCGAGTTAGCAAAAGACTGGAGAACTGACAAATATTTAAGAAGACTAGAAGCTTTAATGGCTATTGGCGATAAAGAGAATAGCTTTATAATTTCAGGAACTGGTGATGTGTTAGAACCAGAGGGTGATGCCATAGGTATAGGATCAGGTGGAAATTATGCTCTGGCTGCTGCTAAAGTTTTATTAGATACAGACTTGAGTGCTGAAGAAGTTGCAAGAAAAGCAATTCAAGTTGCATCTGAGATTTGTGTTTTCACTAATAATAATATTAAAATTGAAAAAATTTAATGAAAGATACAAACGTTACACCTTTTCCAAAAGAAAAAACTGAAAAGAAAGATGGCTCATTAGTTAGTTCTTTATCACCAAGAGAAATAGTTTCCGAATTAGATAGGTACGTTGTTGGACAAAATAAAGCTAAAAAGGCAGTCGCTATTGCTCTAAGAAATAGATGGAGAAGACAGGCTTTAAAAGGTGAAATGAAAGATGAAGTTTTGCCTAAAAATATTTTAATGATCGGACCAACAGGGGTTGGTAAAACAGAGATTTCTAGGAGACTATCTAAGTTAGCTGAAGCTCCTTTTGTAAAGGTAGAGGCTACAAGATTTACTGAGGTTGGATATGTTGGAAGAGATGTTGAACAAATCATAAGAGATCTACTTGAAATTGCGATTGCAATGGAGAAAGTAAAAAAAAGAAAAGAAGTTCATGCAAAGGCTCAAAAATTAGCAGAAGAAAAAGTTTTAGATGCTCTAGTTGGAAATAAAGCAAGTCTTGCTACAAGAGAGAGCTTTAGAAAAAGATTAAGAGATGGTGATCTAGATGACAATGAAATTGAAATTGCAGTAAATGATAGTGGCTCTCAAGCTGCGTTTGAAATTCCTGGAATGCCCGGAGCAAACATTGGAATGATAAATATTGGAGAGATGATTGGAAAATCTGTTGGCAATAAACAAAAAAAGAAAAAAATGAGTGTCAAAGAATCTCATGAAATTTTAATTAACGACGAAGCTGATAAGTTAATAGAAGAAGATAAAATTATAAAATCAGCAAAAGATTCAACAGAAAATAATGGAATAGTTTTTTTAGATGAAATAGATAAAATTTCAGGAAGAACAGATAGATCTGGTGGAGATGTTTCTAGAGAAGGAGTACAAAGAGATCTGCTCCCACTAATTGAAGGAACAACAGTTAGCACAAAATACGGTACAATTAAAACCGATCATATTTTATTTATTGCATCTGGCGCATTCCAACTAGCAAAACCTTCAGACTTACTTCCAGAATTACAAGGTAGATTACCAATAAGAGTTGAGCTTGAAGCTTTAACTAGTGATGATTTTAAAAGAATTCTTAAAGAACCAGATTATAGTTTAATCAAACAATATGTGGCTCTTTTAAAAACAGAAAATGTTGAACTAGAATTTTCTGATGACGGTATTGATGCGATTGCCAATATGGCTTCAGAAGTTAACAATACTGTAGAAAATATTGGCGCAAGAAGACTCCATACTATTATCGAAAGAATTTTAGATGATATTAGTTTTACTGCAACAGATAGAGCTGGTGAAAAAATTATAATAGATTCAGCATATGTTAAACAAAATCTAGATGAACTTGTTAAAGATACAGATTTATCTAAATTTATTCTTTAAATTTATTCATATTTTTAAGATAGATATAAAAAGCTCCACTGCCACCATCTTCAATCTTAGCGTCTGTAGTTTCAATAATAAGTCGTGTTAAACTTTTATTTTTTTCAATAAACTCTGGAACTGAATATTTTAGTATGCTCAAATCCTTTGAGAGGTAAGGATTTTCAACATTTTTAGACCTTAGTCCTTTGCCTGTAATCACAATTATTTTAGTAACACTTTCCTCAAAACATTTTTGAATGAATTGTTCTATGGCCTTATTTGCTTCTTCGATTGTATAACCATGAAGATCTATTTTTTTTATCTTCTCATATCTTATTTTTTTTTTATGGACAAAATCTTTATTTGGAATTTTCTCTTTATTATTTAGAAAATTTTCCCAGTCATACTTGTCTTTATCTGGATTTTTTATATCCTTTTTTTTTATAGAATTGTTATTAATATTTTTTTTTTTGTTATTTAGGAAATTTTCCCAATCTTCTTTATCTTTGTCTGTTATCTTCTTAATCAATTAAGTAATAGTATCAATTAATAGCCAATTTAGATTTGATGATTTAATGTCTTTTGAAAAAACCCAAGTATCATAAACAGTTTTTATTTTCTCACTATCTCCTGACACAATCTTTTTATCTTTATCTTTTATGCATGTTATAATTTCACTAACAAAATCCACTGTAACTTCTAAGCTGTCTTCAATTTTTTTATGAGTTTTAATTACAGCTGACTTAATCCCTATAAAAGTTATTTCGGCAAAATGCCCTTTATTAGCTCTATCTTCAAGCGCCTCTTTAAACTGATCATAAATTTTTTTACCCAAAAGTGGTTTGCTTGCTATCAGCTTGTTATCACTATCACTAAAATCTGTAATAATTGTTTCATAAGCAATTTTTGCACCTTTTAAAAATTCTTTTTGTGAAACTTCATCAAAATTTTCACTAACTGGTTTTGGAGCTATATTTGTTTTTTGAAATTCCTTTTCAAATTGTGGTGGAATTTTTCCTTCGAAACCAGTTTTTTTACCGAGTATTCCTCTTAAACGAAGAAAAATAAAACCAGCAATCATTGCTAAAAGAATAATATCTATGTATTCAAAACTATAACTCATAATTTAACAATATTTACTATGTTGATTAATTACAACTAGCAATTTAGAATAAAGACAAATGAACACATTTTTATTATTACTAATTGGTATTCCTATTATTGAGATTTATTTGTTTATCAAGCTGGGTTCTCAAATTGGAGCCTTTAACACGATTTTACTTATCTTTATCACGGCTTTTTTTGGCATTATTTATGCCAGATATGAAGGTTTTAACACTCTAAAGTCAGGAATGTCTCAAATGGTAAAAAATGAACTTCCAGTTTATGAAATTATTTCAGGTGCAGCTTTAGCATTTGCAGCATTACTTTTGATTTTACCTGGTTTTGCTACAGACTTCTTGGGTTTATTAATAATATTTCCACCAACAAGAAAATTGATATTTAAAAAAGTATCAATTAAACAAAAACCTATAAATAAAAAACAAGATTTTATTAATGGTGAATTTGAAGATATAGAGGATGAAAATGACAGAAAATTATAAAATTATTGGAAGCTTTATTAAAGATATGTCAAGTGAAACACCTGACGCCCCAACATACATATTTGTAAGAGATAAAATTTCTAAATATAGATTAAATATTGACATTAATTCAAGGGCAGTGAAAGACGGAATTATTGAAGTCAACACAATCATAAAATTTTCAGACCAACCTGAAATTTTAAAAAAAGCACATTTTGAAATAACTTACACATCTATAGTTAAGGTAGATGAAAAAGTTTCTGATAAAAAAGAAATGGAAAAAATTATTCTATGTGATGTGCCTAATAAAATTTATCCTGACTTAGAGAGAATATTTTTAAATTTATTAACCGACTCTGGATATCCTGGAATAAAATTTGAAAAAAAAGTTGATTTTACTGAATTATATAAACAAAGAGCTAATTAAAAAAATTTTTCTTTAAATTATTTTTTAAGTATTCTTTATGAAGCTTAAGTTCTATTTCTGATGGCTTAACTACTTTTTTATAATACTGATTTGTGTCATTTGAGTTTATTATTATTTTTTCATTATCTTCGTTTTTGAAGTTTAAAGTTGGTTCTTTTTGATCAAGAAGATTAATATAAACTTTAGCTAACAGATCACAGTCAATAAGAGCTGTATGCTGTGTTCTTTTTGAATTATCTACTCTGTATCTTTTACATAATGCATCAAGACTTATTGGAGAACCTGGGAATTTATCCCTGGCTAAAGCAAGTGTGTCGACAACATTTTCACTATTTAATTTCTTCTTACCTAGCAATGCTAATTCGTTGTTTAAGTGGGATAAGTCAAATTCAGCGTTGTGTATTACAAGTCTCTTATTTTCTATGAAGCCCAAAAACTCATCTACTATTTCTGAAAACTTTTTGTGAGTAGATAAAAATTCATCTGTATAACCATGAACCTCTAGGGCTTTTTCAGAAACCTTTCTTTCGGGATTAAGATAACAGTGAAATCTATTATTGGTTGGTATCAAATCTTCTAGTTCAATACATCCAATTTCTACAATTCTATGTCCGTCTCTAATGAATAGTCCTGTTGTTTCTGTATCTAGTATTACTTCTTTCATTTTATATAAGTTCTTTTAGTATTTTTTTTATACTTATCTTAACAAGCTTATTGGTAAAATTATTTTTAATAATATGGTTGGATTTTTTCTTTTTGTAACTAAGTGGTAACTGTATTTTTTTAAATTGATTATATAAATTTAAGTTAAAATTATCTCTTTTTTTTAGTCTTTTTATAATCTCACTTTTTTTTGATTGAACAAAAATTATTATATCGCTTTTCTGGTTTAGTTTATTCTCTAATAAAAGAGGGATGTCTAAAATTATGGCTTTTCTTTTTTTATTCTTTTTTAAAAAAATAGATAATTTTTTTCTAATTTCTGGGTGAATAATTTTCGTAATTTTCTTTAAGTTTTTTTCACTATCCTCTATTGCTTTTATAATTTGTATTTTATTTGCTGGAAATACTGAGAAATATTTAGGTAAATTTTTTTTTAATCTTTTAAAACAACTTTTGTTTGTTTTGTATATTTTCGCCACCTCTAAATCAGCATTAAAAACTGGGTAACCAAAAAGATTGGCAATATAACTTTTACCAGAACCAATATCGCCCACTACTGCAATTTTAATCATACATCTAAAAGATTAATTGTTTCATTATCTACTTCTGGAACAACTTTATGCCAGATAAAAAAGGCTTTTTGAGCCTGATAAATAAACATCATTTTACCATTTTTTGTTATTCCACCATATTTTTTTGCATTTTTTAAAAAATTTGTTTCTGGTGGATTATAAATTACATCATAAAAAAATTTGTCTTTGCTAATTTGTTGATAATTAATATTAATTTCATCTTCCTCTTTTAATCCAATACTTGTTGCGTTTATGATTATATCAAAATCTAAAGTATCTCCCCATTTAATTATTTCAATTTCTGGAAAGTTTTTCTTTAACTCTATTGCTTTTAATTCTGTTCGATTACTTAAATAAATTTTTCCAACGTGCATTTTCTTAAGCGCAATAATAACTGAAGGAACAACTCCACCTGCCCCAAGTATTAGAATTTTTTTATTTTTAGTTTCTAGTCCTGTTTCTTCTAAACTAAGCTTAAAACCTTCTATGTCAGTATTGTCACCTATAATTTTATTATCTTTTTTATAGATTGTGTTTACTGATTGAGAAATTTTTGCTTCTTCACTTAAGTCATCTAAAAAAGGTATGACCATCTTTTTAAACGGTACTGTTACATTTAACCCATGAATTTTTTCTTCCCTAATATTAAAAATTAAATCCTTTATCTCATTATTATGCAAAAGCTTTTTTTCATAAACTGCATCAATTTTATATTTTTTGATCCAATAATTATGCAGTTTTGGTGACAAGCTATGATCAATTGGATTTCCTATAACTAAAAAATTTTTTTTCATTCTGTAATATTAAGATATTCTTTAATTTTTTTAACTGGAAGACCCATGATTGTATCTTCATCCCCCTCTATTTTTGAAAATAAGTTTCTTCCCTCTCCTTCAATTTGATAAACATTATAAGCATAGAGATCCTCATCAGAAATCTTTTTCAAGTAATTTTCCAGTTCCAAAAAGGTCATATCTTTCATGGTCAATGAAGCTTTATCCGTGTAATTCCATATCATCGATCCACCTCTTGAAATACAAACTGAACTTATCAATTGATGAGTTTTTCCATTCATCCTTTTTAGTATTTCTAGTGCCTCTGCTCTATCGTTTGGCTTTGATATTATTTCACCTTCTAAATCTATTACACTGTCTGCTCCAAGCACCATTTCCTCTACAAATTTTTGGCTGATTTTATTAGCTTTTAATTCTGCTAAATTTTTTGAAATGATTGTTGGAGATGCTCTTTCTTTTAGTAGACTTTCTTTAACGCTATCTTCGTCCACATTAGATGGCTCTATTTTACATTGAATATTATTTTCCTCTAGAATTTTTTTTCTCACGTCACTTTTTGATGCTAGTATAATTTTTTTAACCATTATTTTTATTTATTTCATATATCTTAATTATTGATGCTGCAGTTTCTTCTACTGATTTTCTGGTAACATCAATTGTTGGCCATTTATACTTGGTAAATGTTTTTTTGGCTTCGTTAATTTCTTTTTCTATCTTGCTAATATTTGTATAGTTTGTATTTTCTTTTTCTTTAAGAGCACTCATCCTATTTTTTCTAATATCAACTAGTCGCTGAGGTTCGGTTGTTAAACCAACTACACAACTAAGTTTTGGATTCTTTTTTAAACTTTCAGGTACTGATTGTTCGTTTACTAGAGGAATATTTAGGGTTTTATAACCTTTATTGGCTAAATAAATTGATGTTGGTGTTTTACTTGTTCTGCTTACCCCTAATAATATCAAGTCTGCTTTATCTATATCTTCAACAAGGTTTCCGTCGTCGTGAGCCATGGTAAACTGGATGGCTTCGATTCTTTCATAATATTCTTCGTTCAAAGCATGTTGTCCGCTTGGAACGTGGGATGCTTTTTGATTTAAAAGTTTAGAAAAGTTCATTATTAAATTTCCCAAAACACTAAAACATGGAATTTTTTTTTCGCCTCCTTTGTTTGCTAAAAACTTTGCAAGAGAAGTGTCAACAATTGTATATAAAATTATCGCATTATCATTTTTTTTTGCTTCTTCCATTATTTTAGAAACTTGATTTTCTGTTCTCGTGAAAAAATAAGATTTAACATCATACTCTATGTTTTTAAACTGAGCTTTAATTGCTAAAAACACTCTATCCAGAGTCTCTCCAGTGGAGTCAGAAATAAGGTATATTTGATATGTATTACTCATGTATTAAAAGTTGATATTTAAGTATTATTTTTATCATTTTTTAAAATAATGATGTTTTTTATTTTTCACTGTAAAAACCCTTTTTTATTAACATTAATAAACATGTGAACTATTAATATACATTTTATCTAATAAAATTAAATAAAGGCCTAATTTATAAAATATAATTCACTTCTATAAATTATTAATTGTTAATAAATCATGTATAAAATGTGTAAAACAATTAATTACCATTATTCACATACTATATAACTAATACTATAATTAAATATTTACTTATTATTATGACACCCATCCAAGAAACCATAATAAACAAAAAGACAACTAATTCTCCAATATGGTTAATGAGACAAGCAGGTAGATATCTTCCGGAGTTTAGAGAAATTAGAAAAATAAATCCAGACTTTATTAATTTGTGTTTGAATGAAAATTTATCATCAGAAATTACTCTACAACCTTTAAAAAGATTTGAGTTAGATGCTGCTATAATTTTTTCAGATATTTTAATGTTACCCTATGGGTTGAATCAAAAAGTAGAATTTAAAAAAGACTTTGGTCCACAACTTGGCTCATTAGATTTAAATGATATTTCCAGAGTAGATGAAATTGATTTTATAGAAAAATTATACCCAGTTTATAAATCAATTAAAAAAGTAAGTGAAAATAGTTTAGTTAAAAATAAAAATGTAATAGGATTTGTCGGAGCACCGTGGACATTATTAGTTTATATGATTAATAAACATTCACCAAAAAAAGAGTTAATAAAAGATTTTTTTAAGGATGAGTTTTTAATAAACAGGATTTTAATAATTCTAGAAAAGTTTTTGAAACTACATATTGATCAGCAAATAAAAAGTGGTGCAACCGTTATTCAAATTTTCGATAGTTGGGCCGGTTTGTTAGAAGAAAAAGATTTACCAAACTATGTTTATATTCCAACACTAAATTTAGTTGATTATGTAAAATCATTGAACGTACCAGTAATTTGTTTTCCAAGAGGAGTAAAAAACTATAAAAATTATTGTGATATTGTTAAACCCGATGCTGTCAATATTGACTATGATGTAAATCCTATTTCTATATGTAAAGAAATTAATATACCTGTTCAAGGTGGACTTGATCCAAAGATATTATTATCTGACAAAGAAAATTTAAAAAAAGAAGCAAGAAGATATCTAGATGTATTCAAAGATCATCCGTATATCTTTAATTTAGGTCATGGCGTATTGCCTCAAACAGATCCTAACATGGTGGATTATTTGGTGAAGATGGTAAAAGATTATTAAATTAAAATCTAAAACAATATTTATAAAAACCTATTTATTATGACACAACAGTACACACACCCTAAAAGAAAAACGAAAGTTGTATTTGTTCAACTTGGATCACCTTCTGAGCCAACAACTAAAGCTCTGAGAAAATATCTTCGTGCATTTCTAGGAGACCCAAGAGTTGTTGATATAAACCCATGGCTTTGGAAAATAATTTTAAATTTTTTTGTGTTACCTTTCAGGCCACAAAAGTCTGCAAAACTTTATGCAAGAATCTGGGATGGAGAAAGTTTTCCACTGATAACTAACACAAGAGACTTTACAAAAAATGTAAGTGAGGAATTAAAGAAAATTGATCCAGAAGGTTATGTCGAAGTAAACCATGCTTTTCTTTTATCACCTCCATATGTAAATGAAGTTTACGATGATTGGGAGGATGATTTAAAAAAAGGTATTGGCGCAACAAAACTATTAGTTATACCAATGTTTCCTCAGTACTCCGAGGCTACGATAGCTTCAGGTATAGATGCATTGGCAAAAGAGTTGTCGAAGAGAGTAAAAATACCAACTTTCGAAGTCATCACGAACTTTCATAGAACACATGCCTTCATTGATAATTCTGTAAATCAAGTTGACTCAAAATTAAATGAATTAATAAATCAAGGAAAGAAAATCGACAGCTTAGTAATAACTTTTCATGGAATGCAAAAAAGGAGAGTTGTCAGTAAAGGTGACGACTATTATAGACATTGCTTCGAAACATTTAATCTTATTACTAATAATTTAAAAAATATTAAGCCAGAACAGTGTATGATGAGTTTTCAAAGTCGCTTCGGTTCTGAGGAATGGATAACACCCTACACAGAAGATGTAATTAAAAAATTAATTTCTGAAGGTAAGAAAGAAATTGTAATATATTCTCCAAGTTTTGTTGCAGACTGTCTCGAAACCACAGATGAATTAGGTCATGAGTTAGTAAATGATGCAAAAGAATGGGGTGGCAATGTCCATCCAGTAGAATGTCTTAATACCAACAAAGACTGGTGTAAAGATTTTGCAAAATATACCTTCATACAAGCAGAGGGTTCAGCACAAGATAAAGAGGATATAGAATACCGAGTTGAAAAAAAATATTATCAGAAAATGCCACAACAAATAATGAATAAAAAATAGTATCAATTAAAATGTCTGGTTCTTTAATAATTTACTCAAGTACAGATGGTCAAACAAAAATTATTTGTGAAAAAATAAAAAACTTTTCAAAAAATAGTGAATCTATAAAATTAATCTCTCTAGAAGAAGCAAGTGATTTTAATCTTCAGTCTTATGAAGATATTATAATTGGAGCAAGCATCAGGTATGGGAAGCATAATAAAAATTTATATAAATTTATTTCTTCAAACAAAGAAACACTTGAAAAAAAAAGAAGCGCTTTCTTTTCGGTAAATGTTGTTGCAAGAAAACCAGAAAAAAATACTCCAGAAACAAACCCTTATATGAAAAAGTTTTTAAAAATTTCAAATTGGAAACCGGATAAGTTAGGTGTGTTTGCTGGTAAAGTTAATTATCCAAATTATAGTTTTTTTGATAAATATATTATTCGACTTATAATGTTTATAACTAAGGGCCCAACAGACACCTCAAAGTCCTTTGAGTTTACTGACTGGTCCAAAGTAGAGGATTTTGCTAAAGAACTAAGTTTAAGTCCTTAAATATTCTATAAAATGCCCTATTTTATTGAGTTTTAAAGAACACCGAGATCTATGCTTGTAATAGTTTAAAGACTATATATATTTATCTTATCTTACAAAAATTTTAACCCCCCCCTTACTCATGAACATACAAGAACTTAAATTAAAATCATCTGAACAATTAATTACGCAAGCAGAAGAGCTTGGTATTGAAAATGCTAGCACGCTTAGAAAACAAGAAATTTTATTTGCTATATTAAAAAAAGTTGCAGAAAAAGAAGAGATAACTGGAGCCGGAGTTTTACAATTATTACAAGATGGATTTGGTTTTTTAAGAGCAATGGAATCAAATTATCTAGCTGGACCAGATGATATTTATGTTAGCCCAAGTCAGATAAGAAAATTTGGTTTGAGAACAGGAGATACAGTTGAAGGTCCTGTAAGAGCACCTAAAGAAGGAGAAAGATATTTTGCATTATTACAAGTAGAAAAAATAAATTTTGAAGAACCGGAAAAAGCTCGTCACAAAATCGCATTCGATAATTTAACTCCACTCTACCCAAATAAACAAATGGTGATGGAAGTTGAAACAACTAAGATTGAAAAAAAACCAGATTTAACTCCAAGATTAATTGATCTTGTAAGTCCAATTGGAAAAGGTCAAAGATCAATAATTATCTCACCTCCTAAAGCTGGTAAGACAATGATTTTACAAAGCATTGCAAATTCAATTGCTAAAAATTATCCAGAAAGTTACTTGATGGTTTTATTGATTGACGAGAGACCTGAAGAAGTAACTGACATGAAAAGAACAGTTAAGGGTGAGGTTATCAGTTCTACTTTTGATGAGCCTGCTTCAAGACACGTTGCTGTAGCTGAAATGGTAATTGAAAAAGCAAAAAGATTAACAGAGCATAAAAAAGACGTAGTAATTTTATTAGACTCAATAACAAGGTTGGGTAGAGCTTATAATGCTGTGATACCAAGTTCTGGAAAAGTTTTAACAGGTGGTGTTGATGCAAATGCATTGCAAAGACCAAAAAGATTTTTTGGTGCTGCAAGAAATATTGAAGAAGGTGGATCTTTAACAATCATCTCAACAGCGTTGATTGATACTGGATCAAGAATGGATGAAGTTATTTTTGAAGAATTTAAAGGAACTGGAAATAGTGAAACAGTTTTAGATAGAAAAATTGCAGAAAGAAGAATTTATCCAGCAATCGATATAACCAAATCTGGAACAAGAAGAGAAGAATTGCTTTTCGATAAAGATGACCTTTCAAAAATGAATGTACTAAGAAGAATTATTAGTCCAATGGGAACAATGGATGCAATTGAATTTATTAATTCAAAACTTAAAGAAACAAAAAGCAATGCGGATTTCTTTAGCTCAATGAATAAACCAGCTTAGCAGCAAGTCCTCCCCACCTACTAATTTAAAGTTTTACAGAACCTCAAAATAGAAGCTATAATATTGTTATGACAATTTATGCTCTATCGACTGGACCTGGAATTTCTGGAATAGCAATTATTAGAGTTTCAGGAGAAGATACTAAAAAAGTAATCCAATTATTAACCAACACAACAATTCCAGAACCAAGAGTTGCGACATTAAGAAAAATCAATAAAATCAACACTTCTGAGCTTATTGATGAAGGCATAATACTGTGGTTTCCTGGCCCTGAGAGCTACACAGGTGAGGATATGGCCGAATTACATATACATGGAAGTAAAGCAGTAATTGATGCTCTACATGCCTCTATTTCAGAAGTAGAGAATTGTAGACTAGCCGAGCCGGGTGAGTTTACAAAACTTGCATTTCA
>CAJQTI010000007.1 GCA_905618915.1 uncultured Candidatus Pelagibacter sp.
CTAGCTTTAAAACTTGTCCATCAACGTTTTCTTTAAAAGGGGTTTTAATAGAAGACAAAGATGGTAAAACAATTTGGAAGATAAAATGAGCAAAGAACAACTTTTTATATTTGATACAACGTTAAGAGATGGTGCACAAACGCAAGGTGTAGATTTTTCTGTAGATGATAAATTAAAAATTGCCTTAGCTTTAGATAATTTAGGTGTTGATTATATTGAGGGTGGGTGGCCAGGAGCAAACCCTACAGATACTGAATTTTTTCAAAAAAAACATTCATTTATGCTAAACTAACATCTTTTGGTATGACTAAAAGAACTGGTCGAAGTGCCGATAATGATCCTGGACTTTCAGCGCTTTTAAATTCAAATACACCAGCAGTTTGCATTGTAGGAAAATCATGGGATTTTCATGTTGATATAGCCCTTGGTATTTCTAATGAAGAAAATTTAGAAAATATTAAAGAAACAGCCAAACATTTTGTTAAAGAGAATAAAGAATTTATGTTTGACGCAGAACATTTTTTCGATGGCTACAAAGCTAATCCAAATTATGCTTTATCATGTCTTAAAGCAGCATTTGATGAAGGAGCAAGATGGATTGTCTTATGCGATACTAATGGTGGAACCTTACCTCATGAAGTTACAAAAATAGTAACAGAAGTTTCTAAAATTATACCTGGAAAAAATTTAGGCATACATGCACACAACGATACAGGTAATGCAGTTGCAAATTCTTTAGCTGCAGTTTGGGCTGGGGTTAGACAAGTGCAAGGAACCATCAATGGCTTAGGTGAAAGATGTGGTAATGCTAATTTAATGTCATTAATTCCTACTTTTTTTTTAAAAGATGATTTTTCTTCTAAATTTCAATTAAAAATTAAACCAGATAATATTAAGAAATTAACCCAATGCTCCAGATTATTAGACGAAATTTTAAATAGAAAACCTAACAAACATCTTCCATATGTTGGTGCTGCTGCTTTTTCTCACAAAGGTGGTCTTCATGTATCAGCTGTTCAAAAAGATCCAAAAACGTATGAACATATTAATCCTGAAGAAGTTGGAAACTCTAGAAACATTGTAGTTTCTGATCAATCTGGAAAATCTAATATAATTTCAAGATTAAAAACTATTGGTATCGAAATAGAAGAGAGTGATCCTAAAATTAAAAAACTTTTAGATGAAGTAAAAGACAGAGAGTTTATTGGTTATAGTTATGACGGTGCTGATGCATCGTTTGAATTATTAGCTAGAAGAATTATTAGCAAAATACCAAGGTATATATTGATTAAAGAATACGATGTTTCAGTTAAAAAAGATTCATCAGGAACAATTATATCTTCTGCTAAAGCACAGCTAGAAGTCGATGGTGAAAAAATTATGTGTACAGGTGAGGGAAACGGCCCTGTTAATGCTTTAGATAATGCTATTAGACAAAATGTAGATCGATTAAATAAGTACTCTAAATATTTAAAAGATTTAAAATTAGTGGATTACAAAGTTAGAATTTTAAACACAGGAACTGAAGCAATTACTAGAGTTTCAATAGAGAGCACAGATTCAAAAGGTAAAAATTGGTTCACCATTGGTGTCTCAGCAAATATAATTGATGCTTCATTTAAAGCATTAGTTGATAGTTTGGATTATAAATTATTTAAAGACAATGCTCCAGCAAGCCTTTAATGTCGTTTAACAATATCTCATTTATTTTACATCAACCTCAACTATCAGAAAATATTGGAGCTTGTGCTAGAGCTGTTAAAAACTTTAACTTTAAAAAACTAATTATTGTTAAACCAAAACCAATTTTCCCAAATGATAAAATTTTAGCAACTTCAGTTGGTGCAAAAGACCTAATTATTAACGCTAAAGTTCATGAAACTTTAGAATCTGCTGTAAAAAAAGTAGATTACGTTATTGCTACGTCTGCAAGGTTTAGAAATAAAAATATTAAACACATTAACTTAGAAGATTTAAAAAAAATTGATTTTAATAAGAAGATAGCTTTTTTATTTGGTTCTGAAGCGTCTGGCTTATCTAATAATGAGATCAGTTATGCTAATTACACCATGCAAATTCCAACTAACCCTGATTTTAAATCTTTAAACCTGTCTCACAGTGTCATTATTATTGCTCATACAGTAGCAAGCATTATCAATTTAAAAGGAGCAAAGTACTCAAAATCAAAAAAAGTAACTTTAGCTAGTAAGAAGGACATCCAAGCAATGACCAACTTATGCATCAAAAAACTAGAGGAAAAACACTTTTTTAAACCTCTAGAGAAGAGGCCTATCATGCTCGAAAACTTAAGAAGCATTTTTTCTAAAATGGAGCTTTCTGAGAAGGAAACGCGTATTTTATCGAGTGTATTCGCTAGTTTGTCCAAAAAAGGTTGATTGACAAAATAATGAGTAAGTTTATAAACCCCCTATCAAATGACAAAAAGAATTAGTGCTAAACATAAAATAGACAGAAGGTTAAAAATTAACCTATGGGGAAGACCTAAAAGTCCTTTTAATAAAAGAGATTACGGTCCAGGACAGCATGGTCAAGGAAGAAAAGGAAAACCATCTGATTACGGAATTCAGCTACAAGCTAAGCAAAAATTAAAAGGTTACTACGGTAACATTAATGAAAGACAATTCAGAAATATTTACAAAAAAGCTACCATGTTAAAAGGGGATACTGGTGAAAATTTAATTGGACTGCTCGAGAGAAGATTAGATTCAGTAGTTTATAGAGCAAGATTTTCAACAACAGTATTTTCAGCGAGACAACTTATTAACCATGGTCACGTAAGAGTTAATGGTAAAAAAGTTAATATTTCTAGCTATATGGTTAAAGAAGAAGACATAATTGAAATTAGAGATAAATCTAAACAATTAGCTTTCATTGATATCGCTTTAGCAAACAAAGAAAGAGAAACTCCAGAATATATTCATCTAGATGAAAAGAATAAAAAAGTTACTTTCGTTAGAACACCTAAGTTCGACGAAGTTCCTTACCCAGTAGTAATGGAACCTAATCTAGTAATTGAATATTACTCTAGATAATAAATATCTATTTTTTAAAACAGTTTATCTAATTTTACTGTTAAAATTCCAATAAATCGTGAAATAATTTGGAGTGAATTTTATATAAATTTATTATACATTTTGCTTATGAAAAAACTTTTTATGAAAGTTTAAATGCAACTTGCAAGATATTTAGATAAATTATTCCAGAAAGATGGTTTTCTATTAATTGATGCAAATTCAAATAAATATATCATAGGTACACCAAAAAATAACAACCCAATTACAGTTAAGATTTTAGATAAGAATCTCCATTATAAATTATTTTTTCGTCCAGATTTATATTTTGGAGAAGCTTATTCTAATGGTGATATACAAATCGAAAATGGAAGTTTGACTGATTTTTTAGATATAGCGCTTATGAATATAGGAAGAGGTGAATTAAATATTTTTAGCATGCTGATAAATAAATTTTATGGTTCTTATAGATATCTAACAAACTTTAATTTTATAAAAAAATCTAGAATGAATGTTACTCATCATTATGATCTTTCAGATGATTTATACAGTTTATTTTTGGATCCGAAAAAACAATACTCTTGTGGATATTTTAAAAATGAAAGTGACACTTTAGAAGAAGCTCAAAATAATAAGATACAGCACATAATAAAAAAACTTAATATAAAGCCAAATCAAAAAGTTCTTGATATAGGTTGTGGCTGGGGATCTTTAGCTATAGATATTGCAAAAAGTACTAATTGTGAAGTTACTGGAATTACTCTATCTGAAAATCAATTTAACTACTGTGTTAAAAAAGCAAAAGAGCTTAATTTAGAAAATCAAGTTACCTTTAAACTAATAGATTACCGTCAGTTAGATGAAAAGTTTGATAGAATTGTAAGTGTTGGAATGTTTGAACATGTGGGTAGAAAGTTTTATAAAAATTTTTTTAAGAAAATTGATAAGTTGCTTAATGATGATGGTATTTCTTTAGTACACACTATTGGTTCAGTTAACCCCCCTAGAGATCCACATCCCTGGATAACTAAGTATATCTTTCCAGGTGGTTACACACCTAGTCTGAGTGAAGTAGTAACACCCATAGAGAAAGCTGGATTAATAGTATCTGATATAGAAGTTCTAAAATTACACTATTCTCACACTCTAAGACATTGGAAAGAAAATTGCATAAAAAATAAAATCCAAATAATCAATATGTTTGATGAAAAATTTTTTAGGATGTGGGAGTTTTATTTAGCTAGTTGCGAAAGTGCTTTTAAATGGGGAGACCAAGTGGTTTATCAATTTCAACTAACAAAAAACTATATCTCTACACCGAACACTAGAGATTATATTTATAAGTAATAAATTATTTCTTAAAATTAATTCCTTTATCCTCAAGTACTTTCTTGAGTTCACCATTTTCATACATTTCTTTAAAGATGTCACAGCCACCAACAAATTCACCCTTGATGTAAACTTGTGGAATAGTAGGCCAGTCACTAAATTCTTTTATACCTTCTCTTAAAGCTTGAGATTCTAGAACGTTGATCCCTTTATAATTTACTTCTAAAATTTTTAACATGTTTGATGTAGCCATAGAAAATCCACACTGAGGAGCATCGGGTGTTCCTTTCATAAATAAACATACTTCGTTAGTATCTATGTGACTCTGAATTAAATTTTTTGTGCTATCGTCCATTATTGCTCCTTTGTTTTAATTGCTAATGCATGCAGTTCGTTACCCATTTTTCCTTTTAAAGAATTATATACCATCTTGTGTTGTTCAATTTTGCTTTTTCCAGAAAATTCTTTAGAGATTATTGTTGCTGAGTAGTGATTACTATCTCCCGCCAAGTCTTGAATTTCTATTATAGCATCTGGTAAAGCTTCTTTTATAAGTGTTTCAACTTCCTTTATATCCATTGCCATTTTAATTTTCCATGTAGTTAGTTAACCAATTTGTATGTGATTTAATTAAATCGTCAATTGATACTTTTGTCTTAGCATCAATTATTAAACTATCGTCATTTACCGATCCAAGTTCATCAAAATGTACTGAGTTTTCTTGAAGTATTTTAGTAGCACTTTCAAGATCAATTTTACTTATTTCAATAATGTATCTTCCTTGGTCTTCACCAAATAAGTATTCGAACTGATTAATTAAGTAATTTGGTTTTTTAATAGTTGCGCCTTTTTTACCTTTAATACACATTTTAGAAAGAGCAGTAATTATTCCACCTAAAGAGACATCATGTGCTGACTTAATATACTTTTTATCAATAAGTTTTAATATTGTTTCTCCATTATTTTTTTCATTAAAAAGATTAATTTCAGGAGGAGGTCCATTTTTTTCATTTAAAATATCTCTTGCAAATAAGCTTTGATCTAGGTGACCCTCTGTTTTACCAATAACTAAAAGCACATTATCAGCTTCTTTTAAATCCATTGTAACCATGTTTTGGTAATCTTTAATTAATCCAACACCTCCAATTGCAGGAGTGGGTTTAATACCAATATCTTTAGTTTGATTGTAAAAAGAAACATTTCCTGAGACTACTGGGAACTGCAAGTAAGCACTCGCTTCACCTAGGCCTTGAACACACTCTACAAACTCACCCATATTTTCTTGATTTTCAGGACTACCAAAATTTAAACAGTTAGTAATTGCAATTGGTTTTGCACCAACTGAAATTAAATTTCTCCAACTTTCACAGACAATCTGTTTTCCACCACTTAAAGGGTGAGCCCAACAATATACGGCAGATGAATCAACAGATGCTGCAACAGCTTTATTGGTACCATGAACCCTAACAACACCAGCGTCTCCACCAGGTTTTTGAATAGTATCACCCATGACTGTGTGATCGTATTGTTGCCAAATCCACTCTTTGCTGCACACATTTGGATTGGATAATATTTTATTTAAAACATTTTTTACTTTTAAGGTTTTAAATAGCTCTTTCTCAACTTTAATTCTTTTAGGTAATTTAGCTTTTTTCCATTTTCGGTCATACATAGGTGAGTTTTCAACTAATATATTAACAGGAATGTCTGCTACCTTTTCTTTGTTAAAATAAAGTTCAATTTTCTTACTTTTTGTTGTTTGACCAATTACAGCAAAGTCTAAATTCCATTTATCAAATATTTTTTTAGCCATTTCTTCCTTGCCGTTTTCTAAAACAATAAGCATTCGTTCTTGGCTTTCTGATAGCATAATTTCGTAAGGGGTCATGTTTGTCTCTCTACAAGGAACTTTATTTAAGTTTATTTCAATTCCTAAATTTCCTTTTGAAGCCATTTCAATACTTGAAGAGGTTAGTCCTGCAGCACCCATATCTTGAATGGCTATAATCGAGTCTCCTGCCATTAACTCTAAACAAGCTTCTAATAATAGTTTTTCCGTAAAAGGATCTCCAACTTGAACGGTTGGTTTTTTTTCTTCAATTTTATCATCAAAAGAAGCTGACGCCATACTAGCACCATGAATTCCATCACGACCTGTTTTTGAACCAACATAGATCACAGGTTTTCCTAATCCTGCAGCTTTTGAATAAAAAATTTTATCTTTTTTAACGAGACCTAAAGTCATCGCATTTACTAAAATGTTACCATTATAAGACTCGTCAAAACTAGTCTGACCAGCAATTGTTGGAACCCCCATGCAATTACCATATCCACCTATACCGTGAACAACGCCACGTAATAAATTTTTAGTCTTTTTATGTTGAGGTGAGCCAAAATGAATTGAGTTTAAATTAGCTATTGGCCTTGCGCCCATTGTAAACACATCCCTCATAATACCACCAACACCAGTTGCTGCACCTTGATAAGGTTCAATAAATGAAGGGTGGTTATGGCTTTCAATTTTAAATACAATTGCATCATCATCGCCAATGTCAATAATACCAGCATTTTCACCAGGTCCTTGAATTACATTTTTTCCTTTAGTGGGTAAGTTTTTAAGATGAAGTCTTGAAGATTTATAAGAACAATGCTCATTCCACATTGCTGAGAAAATACCTAGTTCGGTAATATTGGGAACTCTTTTTAATAAATCACAGATTTTTTTATATTCGTCTTTTTTTAAACCATGATCGATTGCAAGTTGTTCGTTAACTATCATTATTTTAAATTATTAATTAAATTTTCAAAAAATATTGAACCATCTTCACCTGATAGAGCAGGGTCTATCATTCTTTCAGGATGAGGCATCATCCCTATAACATTTTTTTGTTTATTAAATATACCAGCTATATTTTGTAATGAGCCGTTAGGATTAGATTGCTCATTAACATTTCCATTTTCATCTGAGTAAAATAAAGCTATTTGGTTATTGTCATTAATTTCTTTAATTTGCTCATTAGAACAAAAGTAATTTCCCTCGTTATGAGCTATATGAAACTTATAGACGTCTTTTTTATCATCTTTAAAATAAGAGTTGTCTTTATTGTTAGCTTTAACAAAAACATTTTTGCAAATAAATTCTAGGTATTTATTTCTAAGCAGCACACCTGGCAATAAACCTGATTCAACTAAAATTTGAAAACCGTTACAAACCCCCATAACTTTACCACCCCCTTGAGCAAAGTTTAGAACAGATTTCATAATTTTTGATTTTGATGCCATACTTCCACATCTAAGATAATCCCCGTATGAAAAACCACCTGGTAAAACCACCAAATCACTTTTTGGAAGCTCAACATCATCATGCCAAATCATTTTATTTTTAAAGCCAAATTTTTTTAAGGCTACATCCATGTCTCTATCACAATTAGATCCAGGAAAGGTTATTACGGATGAATGCATTATTTATTATTGTGATCCAATAATTTTAAAGTCTTCTATTACTAAGTTTGCTAAAAGTTTCTTACACATCTCTTCAACTTTTGCTTCAGCTTTTTTCTTATCACTTTCGTTTGTATCAATTTCAAAATACTTACCTTGCCTTACTTCATTAATACCTTCAAATCCCATACCATCCAAGGTTTGATGAATAACTTTACCTTGAGGATCTAAAACATCTTTTTTAAGAGTTATAATTACAGATATTTTCATATTATTTTCTTTTTTTAACTGATCTTAATTTTGTAACATTAACAGCACTTAAGTTTGATTGCTCATGCAATATGCCAAGTCTTTTAGCAACCTCAGTATAAGCTGGAATTAAATCACCTAAGTTTTTACGAAATCTGTCTTTATCTAGTTTTTTATCAGTAATACTGTCCCACAATCTACAAGTATCAGGGCTAATCTCATCAGCTAAAATAACCTCATTTTTCCCATTTTCTTTAAGTCTTCCAAACTCTAGTTTAAAATCAATTAGTTTAATTCCAACCCCTCTAAACATCCCAATCATAAAATCATTAATTCTAAGGATCATTTTCTTAACTTTTTCTAATTCAGATTTTGTAGCCCAATCAAAAGCTAATATATGCTCTTCTGCAATAAGTGGATCACCTAAACTATCATCTTTTAGGCAATACTCTAATAGTGGCTGTTTTAAAACTGTTCCATCTTCAATACCAAGTCTTTTAGTAATTGAGCCTGTTGCAACATTACGAACAATAAACTCAATAGGAATAATCTCTACCAATTTAATAATTTGCTCTCTCATGTTTAGTCTTTTAACTAAATGATTTTTAATTCCAATTTGGGTTAAGTTAGATAAAATATGTTCAGATATTCTATTGTTTAAAACACCCTTACCTTCAATAGTTGATTTCTTTAGGTTATTAAAAGCTGTTGCGTCATCTTTAAAATATTGGATAACTAAATTTTTATCAGATGTTGCATAAATTATCTTAGCTTTACCTTCGTATAACTTTTTACCTTTTTTCATTATTTAAAAACTCTCCTAAAGATTAAATCTACATTTTTAAAGTGTGATGAATAATTAAATATAGTCTTCAACTTTTTTGAAGAAATTTTATTCATTATGAATTCATCATTTGAAATAACATCAAATAAATTTAGGTTTTCTGCAAAACATTTTTTTGCATAGTTTTGAACCATTTTGTAAGATTGTTCACGGCTCAATCCTGATTTTGTTAGCTCTAACATTACTTCTTGTGAAAAAATTAAACCTTTGGTTATATTTAAATTTTCAATCATTTTATTTGGATAGACAATCATTTTATCTAAAATATTACTAAGTCTAGCTAAAGCAAAATCTAAAGTTATGTTTGCATCAGGACCAATATTTCTTTCAACACTTGAGTGAGAAATATCTCTTTCATGCCATAGTGCAATATTTTCTAGAGCGGGGACAACAGCACTCCGAACCATTCTCGCAAGACCAGTTAAATTTTCACTTAGTATTGGATTTTTTTTATGAGGCATTGCCGATGAGCCTTTTTGATCTTTTGAAAAAAATTCTTGTACCTCATAAACTTCTGTTCTTTGTAAGTGTCTAATTTCAATCGCAACTCTTTCAACTGACCCAGCAATAATTCCAAGAATAGAAAAATAAAAAGCATGTCTATCTCTTGGTATTACTTGTGTCGATATAGGCTCAACTTTTAACCCAAGTTTTTTTGCTACATATTTTTCAACGTTAGGATTAATATTTGCAAATGTACCTACTGCACCAGAAATTGCACATGTTGAAATCTCATCAATTGCATCAACTAATCTTTTTCTATTTCTCTTAAACTCTTCATAAAATGAAGCTAATTTTAAACCAAAAGTGATAGGTTCAGCATGAATTCCATGACTTCTACCCATACAAGGGGTGTATTTGTATTTTTTAGCTTGTTTCTTTAAAACTTTGAGAATTTGATCGATATCACCAAGTAGAATTTTACCTGATTGAACTAATTGAATATTTAAACTGGTATCTAGAACATCGGAAGACGTCATACCTTGGTGAAGATATCTTGCTTTAATCCCAGCTTTTTCAGTAACAGAGGTTAAAAATGCTATTACATCATGTTTAACTTTACTCTCGATTTGGTGAATTCTTTTAACATTTATTTTAGCTTTTTTTCTAACAACAGATGCAACACCCTTTGGAATTTGACCTAATTTTTCCATGGCTTCGGCTGCTGCAACCTCTACATCAAGCCAAATTTGGTATTTATTTTCTTCTGACCATATGTCAGTAAGCTGTTTTCTAGAATATCTTTCAATCATTAATTATAAGTAAGGGGGCTTGAAATAACCTTTAACAGATTCTGTAAAGATTTCATAACCATTTTCAGTAATACCTAGCGTATGCTCAAATTGTGCTGATAAAGATTTATCTTTTGTAACTGCTGTCCAGCCATCTTTTAGCATTTTTACATCCCATTCACCGGTATTTATCATAGGTTCGATTGTAAAAGTCATGCCAGGTCTAAGCTCCATCCCTGTATTTCTTCTTCCATAATGCAAAACATTTGGTGGTTCGTGAAATGTTGTGCTTATTCCGTGGCCACAAAAATCTCTAACAACTGAGTAGCCTTTTTTTTCAACAAAAGATTGTATCTCATATCCAATGTCACCTAGTTTTAATCCTGGCTTTAGTAAATTTATTGCTCTCATCATCGACTCGTATGTAGCATCAATTAAGTTGTTAACTTTAACAGGAGTTTTGCCAATACAGAACATTCTACTAGTGTCACCATAATGTTCATCAACTATTGCTGTCACATCAACATTTAAAGCATCACCTTCAACTAAAATTCTATCAGAAGGTATACCATGACAGACAACATGGTTTAAAGATGTACATAATGATTTTTTAAAACCTCTATAAAATAATGGAGCTGAGTATGCACCATTGTCTCTTATAAATTCATAGCCTAATTTATCTATAAATTCAGTAGTTACTCCTGGCTTAATATTATCTGTAAGCATATCAAGGGTTCTTGCTGCAAGATTTCCAGCAACTCTCATCTTTTCAAATTTTTCTAAATAATCAGGCATTAATAATCTTAATTTTTTTATCTATTTTAATTTCTTTTGAACTTATTTTACATTGATATGCTAAGAAAATAACCCCAGCTTTTTTTGCAAGTAAATAATTTTTATAATATTCTTTATC
This sequence comes from uncultured Candidatus Pelagibacter sp., assembly GCA_905618915.1. Taxonomy (GTDB): domain Bacteria; phylum Pseudomonadota; class Alphaproteobacteria; order Pelagibacterales; family Pelagibacteraceae; genus Pelagibacter. The sequence continues at coordinate 11,041 of CAJQTI010000007.1, forward strand.
AATGTCTTTTGCTATTTTAAAATTATACACACCCTGTATTTGGACCAAAAATAATAGATAAGATTTATAACCTTTTTTAACAGCCTCTATAAGGGTTTTTAAATGTTTTGAACCTCTAGTAGTAACCGCATCTGGAAATTCTGCAGTTTTTTCTTCTCTAAATAAAGTAACATTTTTAACTTCTACAAATATTTTTTGTTTATTTTTTTCAACTAGAAAATCAAACCGTGTTTCTTTATCAAAAAATACCTCAGGTTTAATACTGTCATTGTTTGCAACCTCTTTAATTAAATTATTTGATAAACCGTGGTAGGCAATTTTGTTTGCAAAATGAGTATTAACACCAACTAAGTTTTTTTTAACTTTAATTATTTCAAGAGTATATTTTAACTTTCTTTTAGGGTCGTCATTTTTAGATATATAAACTTCATTTCCTTCATTCAATAAACCCTTCATAGATCCAGTATTAGGACAATGTGCTGTCACAATTTCATTACTAATTTTAACATCAGTGAAAAATCTCTTATATCGTTTGATAAGTTTGCCCTTAATTAAAGGTTTAGTAAATTTCATATTTGAATTATATATTTAATAATGAACCAAAATACAAAATTTAATGCCGCAATACTTATTATTGGAAATGAAATCCTCTCAGGAAGAACACAAGACACTAATACTAGCACAATTGCACAATGGCTTAATTCAATTGGTGTAAAAGTTAATGAGGTTAGGGTTATCCCAGATATCGAAAATACAATTATGGAGACCGTTAATCATTTAAGAAAAGTTAACAATTATGTATTTACTACTGGTGGTATTGGACCAACACATGATGATATTACCGCTAAATCTATTTCAAAAGCATTTAACCTCGAGTATGAAATTCACAAAGAAGCTTTTAAAATATTAGAAGCATACTACAAAGTTGGTGAATTTAATGAGGGTAGACAAAAAATGGTATGGATGCCACGTAATGCTAATTTAATATTAAATCCAACAAGTGGTGCACCAGGATTTAATATAGAAAACGTTTTTTGCTTACCAGGTGTTCCTTCAATTTTAAAATCAATGTTAGGAGGATTAAAAAATAAAATAGTAGGGGGTAATCCAATATTAAGCCATACAATAAGTTTAAACACTGTTGAAAGTGAAATTGCAAAATCTTTAACTGACGTTCAGGATGATAATAAGGATGTTGAAATTGGGAGTTACCCTTTTTTTCAAGCAGGCAAACTAGGTGTATCAATAGTAATACGATCTGAAGACCAACTTAAAATTGACAAGTGTAGTTTTGAAATATTAGATTTTGTTAATCAAAAAAAAATAGAAGTTGTTGTTAGATAGTTAAATGCTTTATTTCGCTTACGGTAGTAATCTAAATCATCTTCAAATGAAAAAAAGATGTAAAGACAGTGTCTTTTTAAAGAAAATTAATTTAACTAATTTTAAATTAACTTTTAGAAGCAAATATAGAGCCGCAGATATAGAGTCTAAAAAAAGCTCAATTGTTCCAGGAGCTTTATTTGAAATATCTAAAAGTGATGAAAAAAAATTAGATGTTTATGAAGATTATCCAGTTCTATATAAAAAATATTATTTTACTTATTATGGTAAGAAAGTAATGACCTATACTATGACTAAAAAAACTTTATTTGCATATCCAACAGAACGATATTTGAATGTTGTAAAGAGAGGTTATAAAGATTGTAATTTAGATAATCATATTCTTAAAAAAGCATTAAAAGCTTAATTAAAATATTGATATGATTTGTTAACAAAAATAAGTTGAGTTATAAATAAAAACAGTTAAACAAATGAAAATAGTACATGCCCTCGTGGTGAAATTGGTAGACACAACGGACTTAAAATCCGTGCCTTTTTGGAGTGCCAGTTCGAGTCTGGCCGAGGGCACCACTAGATGAGAGACAAAGTATATTTAATTTTTGATAAAACAAAAGCTTCTTTAAAGATTAAATCAATCTTAATTAAAAAAATTAAAGTTACATCGTTAATAAAATCCAACATAATAATTGTCTTAGGTGGAGATGGTTTCATGCTTCAAACTTTAAAAAAATTGCACAAATATAAAAAACCTTTCTATGGAATTAATTCTGGAAACTATGGTTTTTTGATGAATAAGTTTTCTAATGAAAATATTATTAAAAATTTAAATATCTCTAATAGTATTAAAATTTATCCTCTACAAATGACTGTTACTAATAAAAATAATCAAACAAAAAAATCAATAGCCATTAATGAGGTGTCAATATTAAGACAAAGCAAGCAGGCATCATCAATTTCTATTACAGCTAATAAGAAAAATATTATTAAAAACCTTATCTCTGATGGTGTGTTAGTTTCGACACCAGCAGGTAGTACGGCTTATAATTTATCAGCACATGGACCAATTCTTAATTTAGATTCAAGAAAACTAGCGGTTACTCCTATTAGTCCCTTTAGACCCAGAAGATGGAAGGGCACAATAGTTAGTGATAAATCTAAAATTTTAATAAAAAATTTAGATGTAAATAAAAGACCCATTAGTGCAGTTGCAGATAATTTTGAAGTTAGAAATGCAAAGACAATTAAAATTCAAGCTAATAAAAAAATTAGCTTTGAACTATTATATGATAAAAAAAACAGTCTTTATAAAAAGATTAAGATCGAACAAGTTAGAAAAGAGACCTCAAATAATTAAAAAAGAAAATAATTGATGAAATTTTTTTTACCCATTATTTTTCTTATTTTTTTTCTGAGTAGTTGTGCCAAACATGTAGGGATCCATAATAAAGATGGCTCAAACTTATTTACCTCTTCATTTGAAACAATAACTGGTGGAAGTATAAGTGATCATATACTTTTTGGGGAAAGTTCATTTGAGCTAATTAATATAGCAACATTACGTTGTAAAAAAATTAGCACAAAACATAAAGTTAAAAATTTTAGACGAACATTTCTTGGAACAATCATAACAGACCAAATGAGCATATATGAGTATGATTGTGAAGAAGATGAATAAAATAATATTAATTAATATTAATAAATAATTTTTATTTAGTAATGGTGCCCCCGCACGGAGTCGAACCGCGGACCTATTGATTACAAATCAATTGCTCTACCAGCTGAGCTACAAGGGCATAACTGATTTCTATTAAGAAATCTTAGACTAATCAAGAATTTTTTTTCAAATAACTTAAATGATGAAACACAATCGCTGCACTATTTGAGATATTTAAGCTTTCTACATCCTTATTTATATCAATCTTAACTAAAAAATCTGTGTACTTTCCAGTATGTTCCCTCATACCAAACCCTTCAGATCCAAATAAAAGAACATTTTTTCCTTCCCATTTAATATCTGTAAAATCTTTTTCTCCTTTTGCATCAAACCCATAAACCCAAAAATTTTTTTCTCTTAAATTTTTAAGTGTGGAATTTATGTTTGATACTTCGAAAATATTAATATGTTCCATGCAACCACTAGCAGCTTTATACATAAGCTTACTATCGGATGGAAATTGTCTTTCTTTAACTATTAATCCGTCTATATGGAATGAAGAAGCACTTCTAATTAATGATCCAATATTTCTTGGATCAGTTACTTCATCTATACAAACAAACGTTAGATTATTTTTTCCTTTTATAAATTCTTTTAAGTCTGGTTGATCGATATGCTCTACTTCAGCAATATAACCACCATGCATCATTTGATCTTTAGAAGTATACTTGTCTAATTCTTTTTTTGATTTAAAATAAACCTTAACGTCTTCAAGAACATTTTTCTTTGGGTTTTTTCTGTGAATATTTTTTTTACTTTCTTCTGTTAAAAAAACTTTTAAAACCTTTCTTTTCGGGTTTCTTAAAGCCTCAATAACCGCATGTTGACCAACTATTAAAAATGATGATTTATTCATAAAATTATCTTTGTTTTATACGTATTTTCCACCATTTTCACAGTAAATCTCGTGTTGCAATTGCATAATAAAAATATATAAAACGCATGTTGTTTGAAGCTTTATTGAAGAAGGGGACACTTCCCCAAAAGGAGGGGTTCCAGAGCGGTCAAATGGGGCGGGCTGTAAACCCGTTGACTTCGGTCTTCGAAAGTTCGAATCTTTCCCCCTCCACCATTCAATAAAATTTTTTATAACAATGGAGTGTTATTCTTGATGTTGTGCGGGTGTAGTTCAATGGTAGAACGCTAGCCTTCCAAGCTGGATGTAAGAGTTCGATTCTCTTTACCCGCTCCAAGAAAAAAAGAAATTATTAATAAAACTAAAACTGAGGTAAAAAAGTAATGTCAAAAGAAAAGTTCATAAGAAATAAACCACACTGTAACATTGGTACAATCGGTCATGTCGACCACGGTAAAACAACATTAACTGCAGCGATCACAAATGTTTTAGCAGAAACTGGTGGAGCAAAAGCTGTAGCTTATGATCAAATTGATAAAGCCCCTGAAGAAAAAGAGAGAGGAATTACAATTTCAACTGCTCACGTTGAATATGAAACTGAGAAGAGACATTACGCACACGTAGATTGCCCAGGTCACGCTGACTATGTAAAGAACATGATTACAGGTGCAGCTCAAATGGATGGAGCTATCCTAGTAGTTAACGCTGCTGATGGTCCTATGCCTCAAACTAGAGAACACATTCTTTTAGGAAGACAAGTTGGTATTCCATCAATCGTTGTTTACTTAAATAAAGTAGACCAAGTTGATGACAAAGATATGATAGAACTTGTTGAAGAAGAAATTAGAGAACTTTTAACTTCTTACAAATATCCCGGTGAAACAACTCCTATCATTAAAGGATCTGCATTAGCTGCTGTTGAAGGTAGAGATGAAGAAATTGGAAAAAATTCTATTCTTGAATTAATGAAAGCTGTTGATGAATTTATTCCACAACCAGTTAGAGATGTTGATAAACCATTCCTAATGCCTGTTGAGGATGTTTTCTCAATTTCAGGTAGAGGAACTGTTGCAACTGGTAGAATTGAATCTGGTGTTATTAAAACTGGCGAAGAAGTTGAAATCGTCGGTGTTACTGAAACTAAAAAATCAGTTTGTACTGGTGTTGAAATGTTTAGAAAACTTTTAGATTCTGGTGAAGCAGGTGATAACGTTGGTATTCTATTAAGAGGTGTTGAGCGAGATGACATTCAAAGAGGACAAGTTCTTTGTAAAGCTGGTTCAATTACACCACATACTAAATTTGAAGCTCAGGCTTATGTACTTAAAAAAGACGAGGGTGGAAGACACACTCCTTTCTTTACTAAATACAGACCTCAGTTTTACTTTAGAACAACTGACGTAACTGGAGAAGTTACATTACCAGCAGGAACTGAAATGGTTATGCCTGGTGATGATGCTAAATTCACTGTCACATTAATTACTCCGATTGCGATGAGCGAAAAATTAAACTTTGCTATTCGTGAAGGTGGTAGAACAGTTGGAGCTGGAGTAGTAACTAAAATTATAGAGTAAACTCTATAGGAGTGTAGCTCAATTGGTAGAGTGCCGGTCTCCAAAACCGGAGGTTGAGGGTTCGATTCCCTCCGCTCCTGCCAATAAGCTAAACAGTATATTATGAAAAACCCGATAAAATTTATCCAAGAAGTTAAACAGGAAGCCTTCAAAGTTTCTTGGCCTACTGGAAAAGAGACAATGCAAGGTGCATTAATGGTATTTGCTATGGCAGTTATTATGTCTCTTTTCTTTTTACTTCTTGATCAAGTGCTTAAATTTTTATTGGAAGCTTTACTAAAGGTAAGTATTTAATGAAAAATTGGTATATTGTTCAATCTCATTCAAATTTTGAGAATAAGGTTGCCGGATTAATTAAAGAAGAAGCTGAAAAAGCAAAAATTTCTGATAAAATTGAAGAAATTGTTGTTCCTACACATGATGTAACAGAAGTAAAAAGAGGAAAGAGAATTCAGAGAAAAAAGAAATACTTTCCTGGTTATGTTTTAATTAAAAGTGAAATGGATAATGATCTTTATCATATGATTAAAAATTTGAAGCGTGTTAGTGGATTTTTAGGTTCAAAAGGTATTCCTGTTCCTGTTTCTGATAAAGAAATAGAAAAAATTTTAGGACAAATAAAAGATGGTGTAGCTCAGCCAAAATCTGGTATAGAATACAGCATTGGTGAAAAAGTTCAGGTTGTTGACGGTCCTTTTGCATCATTCAGCGGTATGGTTGAAGATATAGATGAAGAGAAATCAAGACTTAAGGTTTCTGTTTCAATATTTGGAAGACCAACACCAGTTGATTTAGAATATAACCAAGTAGAGAAAGCAAGTTAATGGCAAAAGAAATTAGTGGATATATAAAATTACAAATTATGGGTGGACAAGCTAATCCTGCACCGCCAGTTGGTCCTGCATTAGGTCAGCGGGGAATTAACATAATGGAATTTTGTAAGGCTTTTAACGATAAAACAAAAGCATTTGCTGGAAAACCAATCCCAGTAATTATTACAGTTTATAAAGATAAAAAATTTGATTTCGAAATTAAATCTCCACCAGCATCTCACTTTATTAAAGAGGCTGCAAAACTTAAAGGTGGATCAAAAGAACCTGGCAGAAGTATAGCTGGATCAATTACAAAAAAACAAGCAGAAGAAATTGCAACACAAAAAATGAAAGATCTTAATGCGCATAGTTTAGAGCAGGCTGTAAAAATTATTGCAGGTTCAGCAAGATCAATGGGTATAGAGGTTAAAGACTAATGGCATCAAAGAGATTTAAAAAAATACCAGAAAAAACTAGGGATCTAGCTTCTGAATTGATAGAAAAATTATTATCAGATATTAAAAATAACTGTACTACAAAATTTGATGAGTCTATTGATCTATCCTTTCAAGTTAATAACAAACAAAAAAAAGGTGAAGTCAATATTAGAACGGTAGTTAACTTACCTGGTGGAACTGGTAAAAAAGTAAAAGTAGCTGTTGTATGTGAGGATGATAAAGCACAAGAGGCTAAGGATGCAGGTGCGGATATAGTCGGAAGTGATGAGTTTATTGATAAAATTAAAGCAGGTGAGTTAGATTTTGAAAAATTAATTTGCACACCGGGAATGATGGTTAAACTTTCAAAACTTGGAAAAATTTTAGGACCAAAAGGTCTAATGCCCAATCCTAAACTTGGATCTGTTTCTGACGATGTAAAACAAGCGGTAACTGATGCTAAGTCTGGTCAAGCTGAAATTAGAAATGATAAAGATGGAAACATTGGTGTTAGTATTGGAAAAAAATCCTTCCACGATGATCAGCTATTAAAAAATTATTATACTATTTTAGACACTTTAGAAAAAGAAAAAGGTAACCTTACTTTAAAAGGTGATTTGATTAAAAATACTTTTGTAACATCTAGTATGGGTGTTTCGTATAAAGTTAAATTAGGAAAAGTTATATAGTTATGATGAACAAGGAACAAAAAAAGAATTATATTAGTGAAATGGAAACTCAGTTTCAAAATAATGAAGCTGTAATGGTAACGCACTACCAAGGTCTTACAATGACACAGCTTGATGAACTAAGAGCTCAAATGAGAGAGCATGGGATTAAGTTTAAGATTACTAAAAACAGAATCACTAAGTTAGCACTTGAAAAAACGAAGTGTAAGGAACTTTCTAGTTTATTTACAGGAGCTACTGCAGTAGCTTTTTCTGATGATGCTATAATGTCAGCTAGAATTTTATCAAAATTTGCAAAAACTAATGAAAACCTAAAACTTTTAGGTGGAATTATGGGTAGCGATGTTTTGGACCAAGCTGGAGTTCAGAATGTAGCTAATTTACCAACACTAGATGAGGCTAGAGCAAATATTGTAGGAATTCTAGCAGCACCAGCGTCAAAATTTGTAAGTATTTTACTTGCACGTTCCGAAAAAATGAGTAGTTTGAGCCCAGAAAATTCTTAAAAAACAACCTAAAGAGTAAAAAAAATATGCCTGATCTTAATAAAATTATTGAAGACCTATCAAGTTTAACTGTTGTAGAAGCAGCTGAGCTTTCAAAACAACTTGAGGAAAAATGGGGCGTTACAGCTATGGCTGCAGCAGCACCAGCAGCAGCAGCAGGTGGAGCAACTGAAGAAGCAAAAGATGATTTTACAGTTATGTTAATTTCTGCAGGTGAGAAAAAAATTAATGTTATTAAAGAAGTTAGAGCAGCAACATCTTTAGGTCTTAAAGAAGCAAAAGATCTAGTTGAAGGTGCACCGAAAGAAGTAAAATCTGGTGTAAATAAAACAGATGCTGATGAACTTAAAGCAAAATTAGAAGCAGCAGGCGCAACAGTAGAACTTAAATAAATTAATTAGAAAGATTTTATAACTGGTTAATTTATTAACCAGTGATTAGTAATAAATGCAATTATCTTTTACTCAAAAGAAAAATGTAAGAAAAAGCTTCGGTAAATTGGCTGAAACTTTATCTATTCCTAACTTAATTGAAGTTCAAAAAAACTCTTATAAACAATTAACTGATTTTGATCCTGAAGCTGGTGATTTATCAAAAGGTTTTGACAGAGTCTTCAAAAGTATTTTTCCAATTGAAGATCTTAACGATAAAGCAACACTTGAATATGTTGCATACAGATTAGAAAAACCAAAATTTGACACTGAAGAATGTATCCAAAGAGGATTATCTTTTACATCAGCATTAAAGTGTACTTTAAGATTAGTTGTTTATGAAATAGATCAAGAGAACAATACAAAAGATATTTTATCTGCTAAAGAACAAGAAGTTTATATGGGTGAAGTACCTATGATGACTGACAGTGGAACTTTTATAACAAATGGTGTTCAAAGAGTTGTTGTAAACCAAATGCACAGAAGTCCTGGAGTTTTCTTTGATCATGACAAAGGTAAATCACACGCAAGTGGTAAATTATTATTTAATTGTAGAGTCATTCCTAATAGAGGATCTTGGTTAGATTTAGAATATGATGTTAAAGATTTCTTGTATTTCAAGATAGATAGAAAGAAAAAAATATTTGCTTCAACTCTCTTGATGGCCTTAGGTTTAACTAAACCTGAAATAGCTGATGAGTTTTACGATAAAGACACTTATTCATTTGATGCAAAAACAGGTAAATGGAAGACTAAATTTAATCCTGAAAACTATAAAGCTAAAAATTTTTCTGAAGAAGTTACGGATGCTAAAACTGGAAACGTTATAATTAAACTTGGTGATAAAATTAATTTCTTAAGTGCAAAAAAACTAGCTACAGATGGACTTAAAGATATTTTGGTATCTCAAGAATCTTTAATTGGAAAATATTTACATAGTGAAGTTAAAGTTAGCGACGATGAAGAAGAGGGAACCTTTGGAATTGGTACTGAGTTAAATGACACTATTATCAAACAAATTTTAGAAGCTAGCATAAACTCAATTGAGATTTCTATTACAAATTCTATTAATAAAGGACCTTATTTATTATCAACAATATTAAATGATAAAAATAATTCTAAAAATGATGCAATTACTGAAATTTATAAAGTTTTAAGACCGGGCGAACCACCAACAGTTGAGATTGCTACACAAATATTCAACAATTTATTCTTTAGTTCAGATAGGTATGACCTTTCAGATGTGGGTAGAGTTAAAATGAATTCAAGATTGAGCCTTGAATGTTCTGATAAAATTACAATTTTAAGAAATGACGACATAATTGCCATTGTTCACAAAATGTTGGAATTAAGAGATGGCAAAGATGAAGTTGATGACATTGATCATTTAGGAAACAGAAGAGTAAGGTCTGTTGGTGAACTTGTTGAAAACCAAGCACGTATTGGTGTTTATAGAATGGAAAGAGCTATTAAAGAAAAAATGACAACTCTTGACATTGAATCAGCAATGCCACAAGATTTAATTAATGCAAAACCATTAACGGTTTCCCTTAAAGATTTTTTTGTAAGTTCACAACTTTCACAATTTATGGATCAAACAAATCCACTATCTGAAATTACACATAAAAGAAGAGTTTCAGCTTTAGGACCAGGTGGTCTAACAAGAGAAAGAGCTGGATTTGATGTTCGTGATGTTCACCCAACTCACTATGGAAGAATTTGTCCAATTGAAACACCTGAAGGACCAAATATTGGTTTGATTAATAGCTTATCTACTTATGCTAAGATTAATAAATATGGTTTTATTGAAAGCCCATATAAAAAAGTAGAGAATGGTGTAGTTCAAGATAAAGTTGAATATCTGTCAGCGATGGAAGAGACAAAATATACAATCGCACAGGCTAACGCCAAACTTGATAAAAATGGAAAAATTTTAGAAGAACTTGTTCCTTGTAGAGAAAACTTAAACTTTGTTTTATCAAAACCTGAGAAAATTGATTACATTGATGTTTCACCTAAACAGTTAGTTTCTGTAGCAGCATCACTAATCCCTTTCTTGGAAAATGATGATGCAAACAGAGCTCTAATGGGATCTAACATGATGAGACAAGCAGTCCCTCTTTTAAAACCAGAATCTCCATTAGTTGGTACTGGTATTGAAAGTGATGTAGCTCTTGACTCGGGTGTTACTATTGTTGCTAATCGTGATGGTACAGTTGATAAAATCGATGGAAAAAGAATTGTAATTAAAGCAACTGAAGAAACAGATTTCACAAAATCAGGTGTAGATATTTATAACTTACAAAAATTTAAAAGATCAAACCAAAACACATGCATTAACCAAAAACCACTTGTTAGAGTAGGTGATAAAGTTAAATCAGGTGATATTATTGCTGATGGACCATCTACTAAGCTAGGTGAATTAGCGCTTGGAAAAAATGTGACAGTAGCATTTATGCCTTGGCAAGGTTACAACTTTGAAGACTCTATTCTAATTTCAGAAAGATGTGTTACAGACGATGTATTTACATCAGTCCATATCGTTGAATATGAAGTTATGGCTAGAGATACAAAGTTAGGTGAAGAAGAAATCACTAGAGATATTCCAAATGTAAATGAAGAAGCTTTAAAAAATCTAGATGAATCTGGGGTTGTTTATATTGGTGCTGAAGTAAAAGCTGGAGACATATTAGTTGGTAAAGTAACACCAAAAGGTGATTCAGCATCAGGACCTGAAGAAAAATTATTAAGATCAATTTTTGGTGAAAAAGCAATTGATGTAACTGATACATCTTTAAAAATGTCTAGAGGAAGCAGTGGAACGATCGTTGATGTCAGGGTATTTAACAGACATGGTATAGAAAAAGATGAAAGATCTATAACGATCGAAAGAGCAGAAATTGAAATTGTTCAAGAAGATAAGATTGTAGAGGAAGAAATTTTAGAAAGAAGTATAAAGCAAAGAGCTAACCAGATTTTATCTGGAGCTTCTTTAACTAAAAAAATTAAAGATTTAGATGAAGGTACCAAACTAGATCTTGAGACAATTAACAAAATTAGTATTAATGATGTATTCAAAATAACAGTAGGTAATGTTAATGATGAAGCAAGTATTGCCCAATTAAAAGATCAATACAATCAAGCAAAACAAGATATTCAGGAAAGATTTGAAGATAAGGTTTTAAAAATTAGAAGTGGTGATGATTTATTACCAAGTGTGATGAAGATGGTAAAAGTTTTTGTTGCGATTAAAAGAAGATTAAGACCTGGTGATAAGATGTCAGGAAGACATGGAAACAAGGGTGTAGTTAGTAAAATTGTACCTGTCGAAGATATGCCTTATAGAGAAGATGGAAGACCAGTTGATATCGTATTAAATCCACTTGGGGTTCCAAGTCGTATGAACGTAGGTCAAATCTTAGAAACACACCTTGGATGGGCCTGTAAAGAATTTGGTGAAGAAGTTAAAAGACTAGTAAATGAAAATAATAAAAAATTTGAAAAAACTCAAAAAATTTCATCTTTTTTAACATCAGTTTATGGAAAAGAAGTTTTTGATGGAGGTATTGACAAACTAAACAAGACTGAATTTGCAGATTTATGTGAAAATCTACAAAATGGTATAGCAATTTCAACTCCAGTGTTTGATGGAGCTAAAGAAAAAGATGTATCTGAAATGCTTGAGTTAGCTAAATTACCTACTTCTGGTCAAACTAATTTATGGGATGGCAGAACAGGTGAAATGTTTGATAGACCAGTAACTGTTGGAATTATCTATATGTTAAAACTTCATCACCTTGTTGAAGATAAAATTCATGCAAGATCTACTGGACCTTATAGTCTTGTAACTCAGCAACCATTGGGTGGTAAAGCTCAGTTAGGTGGACAAAGATTTGGTGAAATGGAAGTATGGGCACTCGAAGCTTATGGAGCCTCTTATACTTTACAAGAAATTTTAACAGTTAAGTCAGACGACGTTGCTGGAAGAGTTAAAGTATACGAAACAATTGTCAAAGGAGAAGAGAATTTTGAATCAGGAATACCTGAATCATTCAACGTATTAGTTAAAGAAATTAAATCATTAGCATTAAACATAGAGTTAAATTAAATATGAAAAAAGAATTAACAGACTTATTTAAGAATAGTGAAGTTTCTGAAGCTCAAAATTTTAGTAGCATTAAAATTACTTTAGCTAGCCCTGAAAAAATTAAATCTTGGACATATGGAGAAATTAAAAAACCTGAAACTATTAACTACAGAACTTTTAGACCAGAAAAAGATGGATTGTTTTGTGCTAGAATTTTTGGACCAATAAAAGATTACGAGTGTTTGTGCGGTAAGTATAAACGTATGAAGTTTAGAGGTATTATCTGTGAAAAATGTGGTGTTGAAGTAACAAAATCGAATGTAAGAAGAGAGAGAATGGGTCACATAAACCTTGCTACTCCTGTTGCACACATTTGGTTTTTAAAGTCGTTACCCAGTAGAATTTCATTAGCCGTTGACATGAAGTTAAAAGAAGTTGAAAGAGTTCTTTATTTTGAAAACTTCATAGTTATTGAGCCTGGTTTAACAGGTCTTCAAAAAAACCAATTACTTAACGAAGAAGAATTAGCTAAATATCAGGATGAGTTTGGTGAAGAATCATTTGAAGCTGGTATAGGAGCTGAAGCAATTTTATCAATTCTAAAGTCAATGGATCTTGATCTTGAAAGAAAGCTTTTAATCAATACAATTAAAGAAACAAAATCAAAAGTTAATGAAGAAAGATCGATAAAAAGACTTAAGTTGATCGAGTCATTTATAGAAACTGGTCAAAAGCCAGAATGGATGATTTTAACAGTGATACCAGTTATACCACCTGAATTAAGACCTTTAGTTCCATTAGATGGTGGAAGATTTGCAACATCTGATCTTAATGATCTTTATAGAAGAGTTATAAACAGAAATAATCGTCTTAAGAGATTAATGGATCTAAAAGCTCCTGACATTATTGTTAGAAATGAAAAAAGAATGCTTCAAGAGTCTGTTGATGCTTTATTTGATAATGGTCGTAGAGGAAGAGTAATTACTGGAACCGGTAAACGTCCACTTAAATCTTTAGCAGAGATGCTTAAAGGTAAGCAAGGTAGATTTAGACAAAACTTATTAGGAAAAAGAGTTGATTACTCAGGAAGATCTGTAATTGTTGTAGGTCCAGACCTTAAACTTCATGAGTGTGGCTTACCTAAGAAAATGGCTTTAGAATTATTCAAACCATTTTTGTATGCTAGATTAAATAAATTAGGATTAGCTTCTACAATTAAACAAGCAAAAAAATTAGTAGAAAAAGAAACTAATGCTGTTTGGGATGCATTAGAACTTATTGTAAGAGAGCACCCAGTATTATTAAACCGTGCACCAACGCTTCACAGACTAGGAGTTCAAGCTTTTGAACCTAAGTTAATTGAGGGAGATGCAATTGAACTACACCCATTATGTTGTGCAGCCTTTAATGCTGACTTTGATGGTGACCAAATGGCTGTTCACGTTCCTCTAAGTTTAGAGGCTCAACTAGAAGCTAGAATTTTGATGCTTTCGACGAACAATATTTTAAGTCCATCAAATGGAAAACCTATCATAGTACCGAGTCAGGATATGATTTTGGGTTTATACTATTTATCTCAAGCACCTTTTCAAACTGAAAAGCCAGATGGTTACTTTATAAATAATGATGAAATTGAACATGCTTTATCAACGGGTCAGATAAAAGTACACTCCACTATTGTTTCAAGGTTCGAAACACTTGATGAGAAAGGTAACAAAAAAGTTGAAAAACATACAACAACTGCTGGAAGATTTTTATTAGCTAATTTATTACCAAAAAATAAAGATATTACTTTTTCAATGATTGATAGACTGCTTCCTAAAAAAACTGTTTCAGAAATTATTGATAGTGTTTTCAGATTTTGTGGTCAGAAAACTACAGTTATTTTTTGTGATCATTTAAAAGATTTAGGCTTCAAACACGCATTTAAAGCAGGTATTTCTTTTGGTAAAGATGATTTGGTTATTCCTGCAAACAAAGGAAAACTGATTGATGATACTAAAAAATTAATTGCTGATTATGAAAATCAATATTCAGAAGGTTTAATTACTAGAGGCGAGAAATACAACAAAGTAGTTGATGCTTGGTCAAAATGTACTGACAAAGTAGCTGGTGAAATGATGAGAGGTATTTCAGCTACTGAAAGTACCCCTGATGGCATGAAGATTAACTCAGTATTTATGATGGCGGATAGTGGAGCTAGGGGTTCAGCTGCCCAAATGAAACAGTTGGCTGGTATGAGGGGCCTTATTGCAAAGCCATCTGGTGAAATTATTGAAACTCCTATTATTTCTAACTTTAAAGAAGGTTTAACTGCTTTAGAATATTTCAATTCAACGCACGGAGCCAGAAAAGGTTTGGCTGATACAGCCCTAAAGACTGCAAGCTCAGGTTATTTAACTAGAAGACTTTGTGATGTAGCTCAAGACCTTACAATTTCAAAAATTAAATGTGATAATCCAGGGTTTATTGAGTTAGCAGAAATTTTAGAAGGTGGAAATGTAGTTGTTAGTTTATCAGAAAGAGCGCTTGGTAGAGTTACAGCTTTTGATGTAAAAAATCCTATTACTGGTGAGGTAGTTATTAAAAAAGAAACTATGATTGATGAATCAGGTTGTGATAAAATTGATGCAGCTGGTGTTAAATTTATCAAAGCTTATTCAGTTATGACTTGTAGCTCTAAAATTGGTGTTTGTGCTACTTGTTATGGAAGAGATCTATCTAGAGGAAAAATGGTTCACGTTGGTGAAGCAATTGGTATGATTTCAGCCCAATCTATTGGTGAGCCAGGTACGCAGTTAACAATGAGAACTTTTCACGTTGGTGGTACCGCTTCTGTTAAGCAAGAGTCTGAAATTGTTACAAAATCTGCAGGTACTTTGAAAATTATTAACACTAATTTATTAGAAGATTCTAAGAAAAATCTAATTGTTATGGGAAGAAACACCCAACTATCAATTGAAGATAATAACGGTGTTCAAGTTGCAATTTATAAAGTTGCTTATGGATCAAAATTATTTTTCCAAAATGGTGATAAAATAAAAGTTAATGAAAAAATTTGTGAGTGGGATCCTTATACAACTCCAGTTATTGCTGAAAAAAGTGGTATTGCTGGGTATGTAGATTTAATCGATGGTGTTTCTATTCAAGAGACAACAGATGATGCTACTGGAATTTCTTCTAAATCAGTTGTTGATTGGAGAGCACAATCTAAAAACACAGATTTAAAACCAAGAATTACTTTAAGAGATGAGAAGGGTAATGTTATCAAAAAAGCAGATGACAATGAAGCAAGATACTATTTAGTTCCTGATTCAATTCTTTCTGTTAAAGATGGTCAAAAAATATTTGCTGGTGATATAATCGCCAGACTTCCGAAAGAAACAACTAAAACAAAAGATATTACTGGAGGATTGCCACGTGTAGCTGAATTATTTGAAGCTAGAAAAGCAAAAGATAGTGCAATTATTGCTGAGAACGATGGACAAGTGTTATTTGGTAAAGAAGTTAGAGGTAAACAAAAAATTTCAATTCAACCAGATGATGGAGAACCTTCAAATTACTTAATACCTAAAGGTAAACATATTAACTTTAACCAAGGTGAGAAAATTAAAAAAGGTGAATATCTTTTAGATGGTCAGCCTTTACCTCATGATATTTTGAGAATTTTAGGCATTAAAGATTTAACTGAATATTTTGTTAATCAGGTTCAAGAAGTTTATAGATTACAAGGTGTTGTTATTAATGACAAACACATTGAAACAATATTAAGACAAATGCTTAAAAAAGTTGAAATTAAAGTGTCTGGTGATTCGTCTTACTTACCCGGCGAAATGATTGATAGAATTAAGTTTGATAATGCAAATGAAAAACTAGTTGCTGAAGGAAAAAATCCTGCATCTGGTGAAAGAGTTTTAATGGGCATTACTAAAGCTTCACTTCAGACAGAGTCATTTATCTCTGCAGCTTCATTCCAAGAAACTACAAGAGTTTTAACTGATGCTGCTATTAAAGGTAAAGTTGACCCTTTAAATGGCTTAAAAGAGAACGTTATTGTTGGTAGATTGGTTCCAGCCGGAACTGGTCATATCAAAAACAAATGGAATGAAAATGCCATTGCAGCTGATAATAAATTTTTAGCTGATCAAGAAAAAATTGAGCCTGTTGAAGCTACAGAAACTCCGGCAAACTAATAAAAAAAATACGTTTAACTTGTAGTTTTAGTTTGACAATCAGAGATTTAATAGTATTTTGACGCTGTTTTTGGTTGGAATGTAGTACCTACTTTATGGAACTAAACGCTGCCACAAAATAACCTGTCAGTTATTTTCATTCAAAAATAAATTAATTAATTAATTAAAAAAATTTATGCCAACTATTAACCAGTTGTTAAGAAAGAAAAGAACTAGACCTGTTGCAAGAAATAAAGTTCCTGCACTTGAAAAACAACCTTTAAAAAGAGGTGTGTGTCTTAAAGTTTACACAACAACTCCTAAAAAACCGAACTCTGCATTAAGAAAAGTTGCAAGAGTTAGACTTTCAAATGGTTTTGAAGTAACAGCTTATATTGGTGGTGAAGGTCACAATCTTCAAGAACACTCAGTAGTTTTAATTAGAGGTGGTCGTGTTAAAGATTTACCTGGTGTTCGTTATCACATTCTTAGAGGAAATTTAGATACTCAAGCTGTAGCAGGTAGAAAAAAACGTAGATCTTTATATGGAACTAAAAAAGGTAAATAATTATGTCTAGAAAAAAAACACAACCAAAAAAAGTTGTCACCCCAGACCCAATATTTAAATCTACTATTATTCCTAAATTAATTAATTCTATTATGTATGATGGAAAAAAAGTTGTTGCTGAAAAAATTGTATATGAAGCAATTGAAAAAATTAAATCAAAAACTAAAGAAGAGCCAATTAATGTTTTTAATGAAGCAATAAATAATATCAAACCTACTGTTGAAGTTAGATCTCGTAGAGTTGGTGGTGCAACGTACCAAGTTCCTGTTGAAGTTAAATCTAACAGAGCTCAAGCACTTGCTATTAGATGGTTAGTTGACGCTTCAAGAAAAAGAAAAGACAAACATATGTCTGACAAAATTTTTAACGAACTGTATGATGCGTATGAAAAAAAAGGATCAGCAGTTAAAAAAAGAGAAGATGTACATAAAATGGCTGAGTCAAATAAGGCTTTCGCTCATTTTAGGTGGTAAAAAATTATGGCTAGAATTAATACATTAGATACATATCGTAATATTGGAATTATGGCTCATATTGATGCTGGTAAAACCACTACTACTGAAAGAATTTTGTATTACACTGGAAAAAGTCACAAAATTGGTGAAGTTCACGATGGTGCAGCAACTATGGATTGGATGGAACAAGAACAAGAAAGAGGAATTACAATTACCTCCGCTGCAACTACTTGTTTCTGGAACGATCATAGAATTAATATTATTGATACTCCTGGTCACGTAGATTTTACTATTGAAGTTGAAAGATCATTAAAAGTTTTAGATGGT
Source organism: uncultured Candidatus Pelagibacter sp. (assembly GCA_905618915.1). Lineage (GTDB taxonomy): Bacteria > Pseudomonadota > Alphaproteobacteria > Pelagibacterales > Pelagibacteraceae > Pelagibacter. The sequence goes on from CAJQTI010000007.1 coordinate 29,013, forward strand.
GCTGTATGTGTTTTTGACGGTGTTGCTGGTGTTGAACCTCAATCAGAAACAGTATGGAGACAAGCTGATAAATATAAAGTTCCAAGAATTTGCTTTGTAAATAAACTAGATAGAACTGGTGCAGATTTTTACAGATGTGTGGATATGATTAGAGATAGACTTGGTTGCAAACCTTTAGTTATACAAGTCCCAATTGGTATGGAGGCAGATCTAGTTGGAGTTGTTGATTTAGTTAAGATGAAAGCTCAGGTTTGGAAAAATGAAGCCTTAGGTGCAGAATGGGAATACAAAGAGATTCCTGATGATTTAAAAGAGATTACTCAAAAATATAGAACTGAACTTGTTGAAACTGCTGTTGAGCAGGATGAAAAATTAATGGAAAGCTATTTAAACGGTGAGGAAATTAAAGAAGAAGATTTAGTTAAATGCATAAGAAAAGGAACACTAAATTTCAGCTTTGTCCCGATAACTACTGGTTCAGCATTTAAAAACAAAGGTGTTCAGCCGTTACTTGATGCGGTTATTAATTATCTTCCAAGTCCTGTTGATATCGGTTCTATTAATGGAACAAAACCGGGAACTGAAGATGTAGTTGAAATGAAATTTGATGATGGAGCTGGTTTTTCAGCTTTAGCTTTTAAAGTTGCGAACGACCCATTTGTTGGATCATTAACTTTTATAAGAATTTACTCTGGAACAATTAAAACTGGAACTGCCGTTTATAATACTTCAAAAGAAAAAGAGGAAAGAGTCGGCAGAATGCTTTTAATGCATGCAAATTCTAGAGAGGATATTAAGGAGGCAAATGCTGGTGATATCGTTGCATTAGCTGGTCTTAAATTCACAATAACTGGTCACACTTTATGTGATGAGGCTAACCCAGTTTTACTTGAGCCAATGGAGTTTCCTGAGCCTGTAATTGAAATTGCGGTGGAACCTAAAACAAAAGCTGACCAAGAAAAAATGGGTGAAGCTTTAGCTAGATTAGCAAAAGAAGATCCTTCATTTAGAGTAACTTCAGACGAAGAATCTGGTCAAACAATAATCAAAGGTATGGGGGAATTACACTTAGATATTATCGTTGATCGAATGAAAAGAGAATTTAATGTTGAAGCAAATATTGGAGCACCTCAGGTTGCTTACCGTGAAACTATTCAAAATGCATCTGAGTTTGAGTATACACACAAAAAACAAAGTGGTGGTGCAGGACAGTTTGCAAAAGTTAAACTTTTAGTAGAACCTCAAGAACCAGGTAAAGGTAGAGAGGTTGATAGCAAAATTAAAGGTGGATCAATTCCTAAAGAGTTTATTCCAGGCGTTGAGAAAGGTATTGAAACAATATCTGACGGTGGAATTCTAGCTGGGTTTCCTATGATTGACTTTAAAGTTACAATTTTAGATGGATTACACCACGATGTTGACTCGAGTGTTCTTGCATTTGAGCTTGCTGGTAGAGCTTGCTTTAAAGAAGCTTGTACTAGAGGTGGATTGAAATTATTAGAGCCAGTAATGAGAGTTGAAGTTGTAACTCCTGAAGATTACATGGGTGATGTTATTGGTGATTTAAATAGTAGAAGAGGCCAAATAAGTGAGCAAGAAAGCAGAGGAAATGCGACCGTTATAACTGCAATGGTTCCTTTAGCGAATATGTTTGGATATATAAACAGCTTAAGATCAATGTCTCAAGGAAGAGCTCAATACTCAATGTTCTTTGATCATTACTCTAAAGTCCCACAAAACGTGCAGGATGAAGTAACTAAAAAGATTGCTGGATAATTATTATGGAAAAACAAAATATTAGAATTAAATTAAGAGCTTACGACAATAAGATCTTAGACGCCTCTACTGAAGAAATTGTAAATACTGTTAAGAGAACGGGTGCTACAGTTAAAGGGCCAATACCACTACCAACTAGAATTGAAAAATATACAGTTTTAAAAGGACCTCACATTGATAAAAAAAGTAGAGAGCAATTTGAAACAAGAACACATAAAAGATTGATTGATATCATTGAACCTACACCTCAAACTGTAGAAGCTCTAATGAAACTAGATTTAGCATCTGGTGTCGATGTGGAGATAAAAATTTAATTATGACTGAAATAGCTTTAGTTGGAAAAAAAATAGGTATGACAAGAGAGTTTTACCATACTGGTCGTTTAGTTCCAGTTACAGTAATTAAAATGGAAAAAGCTAGAGTTATTAGTGTGATTGAAGAAGATAAACGTGGATATAAAGCCATACAATTAGGTTTTGGTAACATTAAAAACTCAAAACTTACAAAAGCTATGAAGGGCTTGTATGCAAAGAAAAATACAGAAGCTAAGAAAAAGTTAAAAGAATTTAGAGTAAAAGATACCGAAATATACAAAGAAGGTAACGAATTTGGTTTAGAAATTTTCAATGAAGTAAAATTTGTTGATACTACCTCAAGAACCATTGGTAAAGGTTTTGCTGGAGCAATGAAAAGACATAACTTTGGTGGTTTAAGAGCTACACACGGGGTTTCTGTTTCACATAGATCTCATGGTTCAACTGGTCAAAGACAAGATCCTGGTAAAGTCTTTAAAGGAAAGAAAATGGCTGGTCACATGGGTGATAGAGTTAGAACTATGCAAAATTTAGAGATTATTAAAACTGATTTAGAAAACGAATTATTATACGTAAAAGGCTCAATTCCTGGTTCTAAGAATTCGGAAATATTAGTTAAACAATCTGTTAAAGTTATTAATAAAATGACTATTAAAGAAAAAATTGCTGCTGCAGAAGAAGCTAAAAAAATACCAGATAAAAAGAAAAGATAATGAAAATTGATAAAATAAATTTAGATGGAAAAAAAGACTCGATTGAAGTTTTAGATAAAATTTTTTCAGCAAAAATTAATAAGAAGTTGGTAGATAATGTTTTATATAAAACTAACGCTAACTACAAAGGCAGACACGCTAAAACAAAACAACAAAATGAGATTGCTGGATCCACATCAAAGATTTATGCACAAAAAGGAACTGGTGGAGCACGTCATGCGAGTAGAAAAGCTCCTATATTTGTTGGTGGTGGTGTAGCACATGGTCCAAAAGGTCAATTAGCTTATAAAAAAAGAAAATTAAATAAAAGTGAGAAAAAATTAAGTATAGCATCACTAATTACTGAAAAAAATAAACTTAATAACTTATTAATCTTTAGTGATTTTGCTTCTGAAATTAAAAAAACTAAAGAGATGCATCTGATTATTAAAAAATTTGAATTAACTCATTCGTTAATAATTTTAGATAAGACTTCAAAGGAAAAAGTTGAAAAATCTATGAGAAATATTCCAAATGTTAAAGTAACTGATGTTAATCATTTTAGTGCCTTTGATATAATTAAATTTAAAAAAGTTGTGTTTACCGAAAGCTCAATTAAAGAACTAGAAAAGAGATACTCTTAAAATGGATAAAATACATTTATACGATAAAATTTTATCACCAATGGTTACTGAAAAGACTACTAATCTGTCTGAACAAAATAAGATTGTCTTTAAGGTTCCAAGAGAAGCTAATAAAACTAATTTAAAAAAAAATATTGAAAAAATTTTTAAAGTAAATGTTATTAAAATTAACATAATAAATAAACAAAACAGAAAAGTTGTTAAAAGAGGAAAAAAAGTAAATATTCAAGGATATAAAAAAGCAATTATAACTCTAAAAAAAAGGTCAAAGTATTGATCTAACAACAGGAATTTAAATAATGGCATTAAAAACATTTAAACCATATACAAAATCTACTAGAGGAACTGTTCTTGTTGATAGAACTGGTCTATGGAAAGGCAAACCTTTCAAAATGCTAGTTGAACCTAAAAATTCAATGCGTGGAAGAAATAACAATGGTCATATTACTTCTAGAAACATGTCAGGTGGTGGACATAAGAAAATGTATAGACTTGTTGATTTTTATAGAAAAAAATTTGATGTACCAGGTACAGTTGAGCGTATTGAGTATGACCCGAATAGATCGTGTTATATTATGCTAATTAAGTTTGAAGATGGAACTCATTTTTACTATTTAGCACCTCAAAAAATTAATGTTGGTGATGTTGTTGAAAATGGCTCTGCAAAAGAAATTAAAGTTGGGAATTGTATGCCGTTAAGAGACATTCCAGTCGGTGTAAACGTGCATAACGTTGAATTACAACCAGGTGGTGGTGGAAAAATAGCTAGATCTGCTGGTACTTCTGTTACGATAAGTGGTTTGGATGGTAATTATTCATTAGTTAAAATGACCTCTGGAGAAGTTAGAAGAATAGATTCAAGATGCATGGCAACAATCGGTGTCTTGTCAAATCCAGACCAAAAAAATATTAAGATTGGTAAAGCTGGAAGATCAAGATGGTTAGGTAGAAGACCTCACACAAGAGGGGTTGTGATGAATCCAGTTGATCACCCACACGGTGGTGGTGAAGGTAAGAGTGCTGGTGGTAGACATCCGGTATCTCCAACAGGCCAAGGTGCAAAAGGATTAAAAACAAGAACAAACGCAAGAACAGATAAGTTTATAGTTAAAAGAAGAAACAAAAGAAAGGATACTAAAAAATAATGGCTAGATCAGTATGGAAAGGTCCTTTTGTTGAAGAGAGCTTAATTAAAAAAGTTGAAAAACAAAAATTAGACCCCAGAAAAATGCCAATTAAAACTTGGTCAAGAAAATCAACTATAATTCCTGAATTTATTGGCGTTAGCTTTTTGATTTATAATGGAAAAAAATTTATACCTGTCACCATTTCTGAAGATATGGTTGGACACAAACTTGGTGAGTTTTCACCAACGAGAACATTTTTTGGACATACACCTGCAGATAAAAAGGCAAAACCAGCAACAGCTAAGAAATAACCATGAATAAGAAAAAGAAAATTAATAGAATTAAAGTAGACACAGTTAGATCGGTAAATAACAATATTAGATCTAGTGTAAGAAAGCTTAATCCAATTCTTAAGGCAATTGTTGGAAAAAAAGTTGATGTTGCTATCAGAGAGTTACAATTTTCTGCAAAAAGAATAACTAGAGAGATTAGAAAAACTGTTTCATCAGCTATTGCTAATGCTGAAAATAATAATCAATATGATATAGATAAGTTAATTGTTAAAGAGGCTTATTGTGGAAAAAAAGTTGTTATGAAAAGATTTAGACCTAGAGCAAAAGGTAGAGCTGCACCAATTTTAAAACCATATTCAACAATTACAATTATATTATCAGAAGCAAAACAAATGGAGAGTCATGGGACAAAAAGTTAATCCAATAGGTTTTAGACTTGGTGTGAATAGAGGTTGGGACTCTGTTTGGTATGCTAAAAAAAAAGACTTTGGAAATTATTTAATTGAAGATTTTAAAATTAGAGCCTATATCAAAAAAAATGTAGTTAACTCTGGTGTATCAAAAGTAATGATAGAGAGAACTTCAAACAAATGTTTTGTTACAATTTATACTTCAAGACCAGGGTTTGTTATTGGTAAAAAAGGTAGTGATATTGATAAAATTAAAAACAATTTATCTAAAGTTACAAGCAATGAAGTATCTTTAAATATTAAAGAAGTTAAAAAACCTGAAACTAATGCTTTTTTAGTAGCTGAAAATATTGCACAACAACTAGTAAAAAGAATATCATATAGAAGAGCAATGAAGAGAGCCATGCAGTCTTGTATGAGATTAGGTGCCAAGGGAATTAAGGTCGCAATAAGTGGTAGACTTGGTGGTAACGAAATCGCAAGAACAGAGTGGTTGAGAGAGGGTAGTATTCCTTCTCACACATTAAGAGCAGATATTGATTATGATGAAGCAGAAGCCTTAACAACATTTGGAATTATTGGAATTAAAGTCTGGATTTATAAAGGAGAAGTTTTTGCAAGAGAATTTAGTCAGGAAACAAACAAAGTAAAACCTAAAGAGGTTAAAGAGTAATTATGTTACAACCAGTAAGAACTAAATATAGAAAAGCTCACAAAGGTAGAATTCATGGCACAGCTACACGTGCTGCAAAGATTAATTATGGATCTTTTGCTTTAAAAGCTATGGCTCCTGAAAGAATTATTGGTAAACAAATCGAAGCTGCTAGGGTCGCTTTAACCAGACACATGAAAAGACAAGGACGTGTTTGGACAAGAATTTTTCCAAATATTCCAGTTTCAAAAAAACCTGTTGAAGTAAGAATGGGTAAAGGTAAGGGTGCTCCTGAATATTGGGCATGTAGAGTTAAACCTGGTAGAATTTTATTTGAAATTGACGGTGTTTCTGAAGCAATTGCAAAAGAAGCCCTTTATAAAGCATCAGCTAAACTACCTATTAAAACTAAGTTTATAAAAAGATTTGCATAATATGAAAATACAAGAAATAAAAAAATTATCTAAAGACGAAGTTTTAAAAAACATAGATAAATTGAAAAAAGATTTATTTAATTTTAGATTTCAAAGAATTAATTCTGAAATTAAAGATCCTTCAAAAATTGGACAAACAAAAAAAACGATAGCACGGTTAAAAACTATACTAAAAGGAAAATTAAATGCCTAAAAAAATATTAACTGGAGTAGTTACTAGTGATAAGCCTAATAAAACTATTACTGTAGCGGTAGAGAGAAAATATTCACATCCTGTGCTAAAAAAAGTTGTTAAAGTTCAAAAAAAATACAATGCGCATGATGAAAATAATAAATTCAAAACTGGAGATAAGGTTTCGATTATTGAATGTAAACCGTTTTCAAAAAATAAAAAATTTCAAGTAATGGATGGTTCTAAATGATACAGGTACAAACTGAAATGTTAGTTGCAGACAACACTGGTGCAAAAAGAATTGAATGTATTAAGGTTCTAGGTGGATCAAAACGTAGATATGCTAGTATTGGTGACACAATCGTTGTTGCTGTAAAAGAAGCGATACCTAAGGGTAAAGTAAAAAAAGGTTCTGTCCACAAAGCAGTAGTGGTTCGGGTTAAATATGGAATTCATAGAGATGATGGTACAAAAGTTAAATTTGATAACAATGCAGCAGTGTTGGTTGATGATAAAGGTGAACCAGTTGGAACTAGAATTTTTGGACCTGTAACAAGAGAATTAAGAAATAGAGGTCAAATGAAAATAATTTCACTAGCCCCTGAGGTATTATAAAATGATTAAAAAAGGTTCTAAAGTAAAAGTATTAACTGGAAGAGATAAAAAAAAAGAAGGTGAAGTTATTGAAATAGACAGACCCAACAACAGGGCAAAAGTTCAAGGAATTAATATTGTGAAAAAACACGTTAAAACTACAAAAGAAAAAAAAGGTGGAATTATTTCTAAAGAAAGCTTTATTCATATTTCAAACCTTGCACTTGTCGATGCAAAAGAAAAAATAAAAAAAACTGAGGCTAAAAAATAATGACACCAAGATTAAAAGAGCTTTATTATAAAGAAATTCAACCTGCGCTTAAGGAGCAATTAGGATTTAAAAATACCTTTCAGGGACCAAAAGTACTTAAAGTTGTCATTAATATGGGTTTAGGTCTAGATGGTGCTGACGCTAAGATTATGAAATCTACTGAAGAGGATTTGGGAAAAATTACAGGACAAAAACCTACAGTTACAAAATTTAAGAAATCTGTTGCCAATTTTAAAACAAGAAAAGGTACCAATGCAGGTCTAAAAGTTACTTTAAGAGGTAATAAGATGTATGAATTTATTGATAGATTAGTTAACATTGCGCTACCTAGAATTAAAGACTTTAGAGGCCTATCACCTAAAGGTTTTGATAAATTTGGTAATTTCACTTTTGGAATTAAAGAGCATATTATTTTTCCTGAAGTTAATTTTGACAGAATAGACAAAATTAGAGGCCTTGATGTGGTGGTTGTAATTGCTGCTATGAACAAAGATCATAGTTTTGCACTTTTGGAAAAATTAAATTTTCCATTTATTAAAAAAGGAGATAATTAAAAATGGCTAAAGTAAGTGCGGTTCAAAAAAATGATAAAAGGATTAAACTTTCAGATAGATTGTTTAAAAAAAGATTAGCTTTAAAAAAAATTATTATGGATAAGAAAATTTCCCTTGAAGAAAGATTTAAAGCACAACAAAAATTATCTAATTTGCCTAGAAATTCAGCAAAAAATAGAGTGATGAATAGGTGTCAAATTACTGGAAGACCACATGGTGTTTACAGAAAATTAAAAATATCAAGAATAGCTTTAAGAGACTTAGGATTGCATGGATTAATTCCAGGTATGACGAAGTCGAGCTGGTAGAAAGGAATATATGAGCTTAAGTGACCCAATTGGGGATATGATCGCAAGAATAAAAAATGCTTTAGTGAGAAATCACAAAAAAGTTGCACTGCCTTCTTCTAACTTTAAAGTAAAAATTGCAGATATTTTAAAAAATGAAGGTTTTATTAAGGAATATAAAATTGATACTGAAGATAAAAAACCAGTTTTATCTATAGATCTAAAATATTATTCAGGAAATCCTGTTATTAGCACATTTGAAAGAGTATCAAAGCCAGGAAGAAGAATTTTTTCAAGTGCCGACAGTTTACCGAAAATTAATGGTGGACTTGGTGTGGCAATAGTTTCTACTCCAAAAGGCGTGATGACCGATGTTGATGCTAGAAAGCAAAAAGTTGGTGGCGAAATAATTTGTAAGGTATTTTAATGTCTAAAATTGGTAAAATAAGTATTTCTATTCCTGAAAAAGTTAAAGCTGTGCTATCCGGTAGTGTGCTTAATATTGAAGGACCATTAGGGAAAAAATCTCTTAATGTTGATTTGGAAATGTTTAATGTTGATATTACTGAAGGAAAAGAAATATCAATCAAACCAAAAAAAGTTGACCAAAATTCAAAAAGACTATGGGGAATGAATAGAAGTTTAATAAACAACGCTGTTATTGGCTCTAGCACTGGATATGAAAAAATATTAGAGTTAGTTGGTGTGGGTTATAGAGCTGCGCTAAAAGAAAAACAATTAAATCTACAGCTTGGTTATAGTCATGATATAAACTTTGATATACCTGAAGGTATTAAGATTGTTGTTGAAAAACAAACAACTGTTAAAGTTAGCGGATCCGATAAACAACAAGTTGGTATGGTTTGTTCTGTGATCAAATCTTTTAGAAAACCTGAGCCCTATAAAGGTAAAGGGATTAGAGAAAAAGGACAATATATATTAAGAAAAGAAGGAAAGAAAAAGTAATGAAACTAAATGCAATTGAAAGAAAAAAGTTCAGAGTAACCAATAAAGTAAAAAAGGTTTCTTCTCCTGATAGATTAAGATTAAGTATTTCAAGATCTTCAAAAAATATATCTGCTCAAATAATTGATGATGTAAAAAATATCACTCTAGTTTCCTCTTCTTCAATCGAAAAAGATATTAAAGCTATGAGCAAAGTTAATAAAACGGATATTTCTAAAATTGTTGCTGAAAAATTAGCAAAAAAAGCTGTAGAAAAAAAAATAACAAAAATCTATTTTGATAGAGGCGTTTATAAATATCACGGTAGAGTTAAGGCATTTGCTGAAACGTTACGTAAAAATGGAATGGAATTTTAATTATGGACTTTAAAAAAAAAATTGACGACGGAATTTTAGAAAAACTTGTTAACATTAATAGAATCGCTAAAGTTGTAAAAGGTGGACGTAGATTTGGTTTTTCAGCACTAGTTGTTGTTGGAAATCAAGCTGGTAAAATTGGTATAGCTCATGCTAAAGCCAAACAAGTTCCAGATGCAATTAAAAAAGCCAATGAAACTGCTAGAAGAAAATTAATTCATATACCTTTAAGAGAAGGTAGAACTATACACCATGATGTTTATGGTAAAGATGGAGCAGGTAAAATTATTTTAAGATCAGCTCCAAAAGGAACTGGTATTATTGCTGGAGGTCCTGTGAGAGCAGTTTGTGAAGTTTTAGGAATAAAAGATATAGTTGCTAAATCAATGGGAACATCGAACCCTCATAACATGATAAGAGCTACAATGAAGGCTCTTTCAAAACAGAATTCACCAAAACATATAGCAACAATTAGAAATAAGAAAATTTCTGACGTAATTGAAAAAAGAGGATAATGAGCACATTAAATACTACTGGAAAAGTTTTATATAAAAAAAAAATGAGAGTTGGTAGAGGTATCGGTTCTGGAAAAGGCAAAACTTCTGGAAGAGGAGTTAAGGGTCAAAAATCTAGATCTGGTGTTGCTATCAAAGCTTTTGAAGGTGGTCAAATGCCTTTATATAGAAGACTTCCTAAAAGAGGATTTAATGCAATTAAGAGATACCAAGCCGTTATAGCAATAATGAATTTAGAAAAAATTCAATCGTACATCGATGAAAAAACTATTAATTCAGGTGATGTAATAAACATGGCTTTGCTTATAAAATTGAAATTAATTAACAAGAATTCTCAAAAATTAAAAATACTAGGCACAGGTGACATTAAAGATAAAGTTAGCATTGAAGCTGATCTAATATCAAAAGCTGCTGTAGTTAAATTAGAAAAAGCTGGCGGCACAATACAATTAAAAAAATAATTAAGATATTATGAGTGCATCTTCTCAAACTAATGATCTTAAAAATCGAATAATTTTTACAATTTTTATCTTAGCTGTTTATAGATTTGGTACTTTTGTGCCAATTCCAGGAATCGATCCTGAACAATTACAAACAATGATGAGTGGTAATCAAAAAGGATTGCTTGGGATGTTTAACGTCTTTTCAGGTGGAGCTGTAAGTAGAATGGCTATATTTGCTCTTGGGATCATGCCCTATATTTCATCTTCAATTATTGTTCAGTTGTTAACTGGTGTATCCGATTATTTTAAAAATTTGAAAGCTCAAGGTGAAACAGGAAGAGCAAAAATTACTCAAATTACAAGGTACGGAACAGTGATATTGGCTACTATTCAAGGTTATGGATTATCTATAGGTTTACAGTCTTCTCCTGACCTAGTTATTAATCCAGGGTTATTTTTTACTGTAACAGCAGTCTCAACAATTGTTGCTGGTACAATGTTTTTAATGTGGCTTGGTGAGCAAATCACTCAAAGAGGTATTGGTAATGGTATTTCTCTGATTATTTTTGCTGGTATTGTTGCTGAAATTCCGCGTGCTCTAGTTACTACATTTGAACTTGGTAGAACTGGTGCAGTTTCTACAATTATGATTATTGGAATTTTTGTATTATTAGTTGCAACAATAATGTTCATTGTATTTATGGAAAGAGCATTAAGAAAAATTTTAATAAACTATCCTAAAAGACAAATGGGAAATAAAATGTATGGTGGTGAATCTTCTCATTTACCCTTAAAAATTAACCAAGCTGGTGTTATACCGGCAATTTTTGCATCAGCTTTATTGCTATTACCTGTAACTTTTTCTAATTTTAGTTTTTCAGACAATGACACATTCTTAAACTTAAGTTCATACTTTACACAAGGGCAACCCCTTTACATGTTGCTATACGCTTCTGGAATAATATTTTTTACTTTTTTCTATACATCGATAACATTTAACCCAACTGAGACTGCTGATAATTTAAGAAAATATGGTGGCTTTGTTCCTGGGATTAGACCGGGTGAAAACACTGCTTTGTATATTGATAAAATTGTAACAAAACTAACAACAATAGGTGCACTGTATTTAACAATAGTTTGTTTAATGCCAGAATTTTTAATTGCTAATTATCCAATACCTTTTTACCTAGGTGGAACTTCTATTTTAATTGTTGTTGTAGTTGCAATTGATACTGTTACACAAATCCAAACTAGATTGATGAGCTCTCAATATGAGCAATTAGTTAAAAAAACAAAATTTGGAAAATAACTAAGTGAATATAATTCTTTTTGGTCCTCCAGGTGCAGGCAAGGGGACTCAAGCTCAATCTATTGTTAAAAAACATAATTACTTTCAACTCTCAACAGGAAATTTATTAAGAGATGAAGTTAAATCTAAAAGTGATCTTGGAACTGATATTGAAAAGTTAATATCTAATGGCAAATTTGTTTCAGATGAAATTGTAAATACTTTATTGAGACAATCTCTGACTAATTTAAAATATAGAGACAGAATTATTTTTGATGGATATCCAAGAAATGTTGAACAAGCTGCTAATTTGGATGTCATATTAAAGGAGTTCAAACAAACAATAGGGCACATTATACTCTTAAATGTCTCAAGAGACACCATTGAAAAGCGTATTATGGGTAGAATGACCTGTGAAAAATGTAATATGACATTAAATGAGTATTTTAATAAAGACCAAATAGAACTCCATCCATGTGGTGTTGAGCATTTAAAAAAAAGAGAAGATGACAATCTTGACACCGTTATTTCTAGATATGACACCTATATGCTATCAACTAAACCAGTATTGGATTTCTATTCAAAAAATTCAAATTTCACTGAAATTGATGGTGCAGGTGAAATTGATCAAATAACCAATAAAATTAATGAAATTCTTAAGGTTTAAGACATTGACTTTAGAACATCTTCTTATATAAAAGGCTAAATTTATTCTCAGAAATATGGCTCGTATAGCAGGTGTAAACATTCCACAAAATAAACTCGTCTTCATAGGACTAACGTACATCTATGGTATTGGTAATAAATTTTCTAACCAAATTTGCACTTCTTTAGAAATCCCTAAAGCAAAAAGGATAAACGAACTTACAGATGAAGATATTTTAAAAATTAGAGAATATATTGATGCAAACTTTAAAGTAGAAGGTGATCTTAGAAGAGATTATTCTTTAACTATTAAAAGATTAATTGATCTTGCATGCTATAGAGGATCTAGACATAGAAAAAAACTTCCTGTTAGAGGACAAAGAACAAGATGTAATGCAAGAACAAGAAAAGGTAAAGCAATCGCAATTGCTGGTAAAAAATTAACTCCACTTAAAAAATAATTAATTTATGGCTAAAGTAGATAAAGTTGAGAATAAAGAAGCTGTTATAGAAAAAAAAGTAGAAAAAAAAGCTGATAAAAAATCTAAGAAAAGCTCTTATTCAAAAAAAAAGAAAATAAAAAAACATATTCTTAATGGTATTGCTTACGTACAGTCTACCTTTAACAATACAATAATCTCAATTGCAGATACTAATGGGAATGTAATTTCTTGGGCATCTGCTGGACAAAAAGGTTTTAAGGGTTCAAGAAAATCAACACCGTATGCTGCACAAATTGCTGCAGATTCTGCTGCCTCTAAGGCCCTAGAGTTTGGAATGAAAACATTAACTGTGCAAGTTAAAGGACCTGGTTCAGGAAGAGAAACTGCCTTGAGAGCTTTACAAGCGAAAGGATTTAAGATTCTTTCAATAAAAGATACTACACCAATGCCACATAACGGCGTAAGACCACCAAAGAAAAGGAGAGTTTAATAAATGGAAAGTTTAAATGTAAATGCTAAAAATTGGAAAGCATTAATTAAACCAGCTCAATTAGATGTTAAAATCAGTGATGACAAATCACATGCAAAAATTATCGCTGAACCTTTAGAAAAAGGTTATGGATTAACTTTAGGTAATTCTTTAAGAAGAATTTTACTTTCATCAATAAGAGGTGCTGCTGTAACTTCAATTCAAATTGATGGTGTTCTACACGAATTTACATCTATCAAAGGTGTTAGAGAAGATGTTACCGACATAGTTTTAAACGTTAAATCTTTAGCTCTAAAAAGCTCTTCAGATACTACTAAAAAACTTATTTTAGATGCTAAAGGTCCTGGAGAAATTAAAGCTTCTGACATAGTGCCAGTTGCTGATATTGAAATTTTAAATCCTGATTTAGTTATTTGTAATTTGGATGAAAATACACATTTTCACATGGAGATGAATGTTGGAACAGGTAAGGGATACGTACCAGCAGTAATGAATAAGCCAGAAGAGCCACCTTTAGGGTTAATAGCTATAGATTCTTTGTATAGTCCAGTTAAGAAGGTTTCATACTCTATAAGCACCGCTAGAGAAGGGAAAGCATTGGATTACGATAAATTAACTATGGAAGTTGAAACTAATGGATCTATTTCTGCTGAAGATGCTGTTGCTTATTCTGCAAGAATTTTCCAAGATCAACTAAATATGTTTGTTAATTTTGACGAACCTGTTGAAGCACCTGTAAAAGAAGTTTCTTCTGAGCCTGAATTCAATAAAAATTTATTAAGAAAAGTTGATGAGCTTGAATTATCTGTGCGTTCTATGAATTGTCTTAAAAATGATAATATCATTTACATTGGAGATTTAGTTCAAAAGTCAGAAGGTGAAATGCTTAGAACACCTAACTTTGGAAGAAAATCACTTAATGAAATAAAAGAAGTTTTAACTGGTATGTCTTTATATTTAGGTATGGAAATACCAAACTGGCCACCAGAAAATATAGCTGAAATGTCTAAAAAGTTAGAGGAGCAAATCTAATGAGACACGGAATGGCTAATAAGAAGTTAAATAGAACTTCTGAACATAGAAAGGCTTTATTAAAGAACATGCTTAATTCTTTGATAAAATATGAACAGATTACTACAACACTTCCAAAAGCTAAATTTCTAAAGCCTCAAGCAGATAAAATCATTACATTAGGCAAAAAAGAAACTCTATTAACAACAAAGATGCTGATGACTAAATTGCAAGACATTACTTCAGCTCGTAAAGTTACAAAAACCCTTTCTAAAAGATACGAAAAAAGAAATGGTGGGTACACTAGAATTATTAAAGCTGGATTTAGATATGGAGATAATGCACCTATGGCTGTAATTGAATTTGTGGATAGAGATGTTGAAGCGAAAAGAGTTGATAAAAAGAAAAAAGACCCAGTAAAAGATAAAACTGAAGAGAAAAAAATAGCTACTGCTTAATTTTCTTTATAATAATATATCATCATGAAAAAGTCTTTTAACGTTGATTCAACGTTTAATGATATGCGTATTGATAGGTGGATACGTAATAATCTTGGAAATTACCCACAAGGCTTAATTGAAAAAAGTTTGAAAAGTGGAAAAGTTAAGATCAATAATAAAAAAGTAAAAAGCTCTCAAAAAGTAAAAACAGGAGATATTATTGATTTATTTAACTTTGATTTTAAAGAAACAATTGTTCAAAAAACAATTAAATTTGTACCATCTGAAGAAGTCATTAAAGAAAATGAAGATTTAATAATTGATAATAATGAAGATTTTATTGTTCTAAATAAAAGCTCAGGTATTTCTGTTCAAGGTGGAACAAAATCAAAAAAGAACCTTGTAGATATTTTTGCAAGGAGTGACATTTTTCAAGATACGAAACCCTTTTCTGTTCATAGGCTTGATAAGGATACGTCTGGTGTTTTTATTATGGCAAAACACAGGGAAGCCGCTCAATTATTAACATCACTATTTAGATTAAGAAAAGTTCACAAAACTTACTTAGCTATATGTCATGGAGAATTGCAGAAAGACTCTGGTGAATGGAATGATGATCTTACAAGATACGATAATGATAAAGAAATAGTAGAAAAAGCCAGAACTACATATAAAGTTTTGGACAAAAATTCAATTTGTAGTCTTGTTGAAATGAAGCCAATCACTGGAAGAAAACATCAGCTTAGAAAACAATTATATGCAGTAGGTTCACCAATTTATGGTGATCAAAAATATAAATTTAGCAATACAGATAAAGCTATTAATAAAAATTTAATGCTTCATTCTTATCAAATTAAATTCATGATTAAGGATAAAAAGTATACCTACACAGCTCTTTTACCAGATTATTTTAAAAAACTTTTGAAGACAAAAAGGCTTAGATTTCCAAATTCCTAGAAAACGTATCGATAATAATTTTTTCTAAATTTTTATAGTCTTGATCTTTAATTTCTTTAAGATTAGTTACACCTTTATCTGAAATACCACATGGAATAATATTTTTATATTTTGTAAGATCATTATTAATATTTATTGCAAATCCATGATAAGCTATCCATTTACTTACCCTTACTCCTATTGCTGCAACTTTGTTAATTTCACCTTTATGGTCAGTCCAAATACCAATATTTTTTGGATCACCAAATGTTTTAATGTTAAATTTTGATAAACTATCAATAATTGTCTCTTCAATTAAAGTTATAAATTTCCTAATATCCTTTTTTCTTTTTCTTAAATCTATAACAAAATAACAAATCATTTGACCTGGACCATGATAGGTAATTTTTCCCCCACGATTTGTTTTTATTAGATTTATATCTTTATTAATAATTTCTTTTTCTTTATAACTAGTGCCGGCTGAATAAACCTCTTCATGTTCTAATATCCATATTAAATCCTTTTTTTGACCACTGTTTATCTCTAACAATCTTTCCTCAAGGAATTTTATTGCATCCACGTATTTTATTGGTTTTATTGACTTTTTAATCTCAATATTCATTTATAAATTGTATTATTCTTATTATGCACTATTAGTGCAAAATTGATTTATAGGTAAATTTATGTCTTTAATAAAAAAAATAAAAGATAAAAAAGTTAATTTTGAGTTTAATAAAGAGTACATAAAAGTTGTTACTTCTAAGATAGCTAACAATGATGCCCAATTTATTACCAATTCTTTTAATGAAATGCACCCAGCTGATGCAGCTGATATAATTGAACATCTTGATCAAAATGATAGAGAAAGTTTAATAAAACTTAATAATTTCAATATAGATCCTGAGGTCTTCATTGAGTTAAATGAGTCAGTGCAGTCTGAAATCATAGCTTATCTATCACCCGATACTATTGTGAGACTCTTAAAAAATCTTGAGTCTGATGATGCGATAACAATTTTAGAAAATGTTGATGAAAAAGATAAGAATACAATATTAAGTTCTTTACCTCCAAAAGATAGATTTGCTTTACTAGAAAGCTTAAGTTACCCAGAAGACACTGCAGCTAGAATAATGCAACGTGAGTTTACGGCTGTTCCTAGTAATTGGTCTGTTGGCCAAACGATTGATTATTTAAGAGAAAATAAAGATTTACCTGAGGAATTTTTAGAAATTTTCATTATAGATGAGGGTTTTAAGCCAATTGGAACTGTTCCATCATCGAAAGTTTTAACTACTTCGAGAGAAACTAAAATGCTGTCTATTATGTCAGAATCTCAGTTACTTATTCCTGTGGATATGGATAAAGAGGAGGTTGGTAACGTTTTTGAAAACTATAACTTAAATTCAGCTGCAGTTGTTGATAAATCAAACAAGTTAGTTGGTATGATTATGTATGATGATGTCCTAACTGTATTAAAAGAAGAAGCTGAGGAAGATGCTTTAAGATTAGCTGGGGTAGGTGATGAAGAAATTACTGACGGTGTTTTTAAGAAAACTAGAAGAAGGTTTAACTGGCTTTTATTAAATCTATTTACTGCATTTCTTGCAACATGGGTAATTAGTCTGTTTGGTGCAACAATCGAACAAATGGTTGTTCTTGCTTTTTTGATGCCAATTGTTGCTTCCATGGGTGGTAATGCTGGAATGCAAACATTAGCTGTTACAGTAAGAACTTTAGCAACAAATGATTTAACAAAAAATAACTTTTCACAAAATATTTTAAAGGAATTTAATATTGGTATTTTAAATGGCATTATATTTGCAATAATAAGTGCGTTAGTAGTTCAAGTTTGGTTTCAAGATTCTTTACTCTCTCTAATTATTTCTATGTCAATGATAGTTACGATGATTGTTGCAGGGTTATTTGGAATTTTAGTACCTATTACTTTAAAAAAAATGGACATTGATCCCGCTATTGCATCAAGTGTATTTGTAACAACTATTACTGATGTTATTGGTTTTGTTTCATTTCTTGGTGTTAGCGCCTATTTTCTCTAAAAATTGTCAATTAATCTTACGTTATCAATATAGTAAGCCACAAAAAGTTTAAAAGGTTTGTTCAAAATATTAGTACTTAGATTTTGCATGTTTCTACATTCTAAATATTCAATTTTAATATCAAAACTTTTAGATAATTCTTTCTTTAAGTTGAATAATAATTTTTTGTAATTCTTTCTATTTCTACTGATTTCATTTTTTAATTTTAGTAATTTTTTCGTAATTATCCCTGATGTAATAAAACTTTGCTTGTTCAATAAAGAATTTCTTGAAGATAAAGCTAGCTTGTTTTTATCCCTAATTGTATTACATACGTAAACTTTGGTGTCGTACTTATTTTCAATGTAGTTTTTAACTAGGAAAAATTGTTGAAAATCTTTTTCTCCCATAAAGATTTTTTGTGGGGAAATTAATTCAACAAAACGACCCAAAACATCAAGAACACCTTCAAAATGTCCTTTCCTAAATTTTGCACATAATATATTTTGTGATTTATTTAGCTTAATTTTATCATTTTTTTTCCAATAAATTTGTTTAATGGTTGGTAAATATACATAATCAACTTTAAGTTTTTTAAGGTAGCTCAAATCCTTCTTTAAATTTTTTGGATATGCTTTGTAATCTTTCTTATTATTAAATTGAGTTGGATTAACAAAGATACTTACCAATGTTTTTTTACAGTTTTTTTTTGATTTTTTGATTAATGCTTTATGACCATCATGTAAACTTCCCATTGTTGGTACAAAACCTAATCTTTTATTAAACTCAACTGCCTTAATTAAATCAGTTTTTAATTTTATTAATTTCATTTGTAATAAGAATATTAATAAGTAAAACATTTATATGATTAAACAAGCTATTATTCCTTTAGCCGGCCTTGGTACTAGACTACTACCACTAACTAGTATTTTTGCAAAAGAGCTTCTGCCTATTAATGGAAAACCAGGCCTTGAATATATTCTCGACGAATGTATTGAAGCTGGTATTAAGGAAGTTGTATTTATTATTTCTAAAAAAAAAATGATGATAAAGAAATATTTCTATAATGATAAATTTTATATAGATATAATTAAAAAAAAAAGTGATCCAAAAATTATCAAAGAGTATAAAAAGATTCTTAAATACAAAAAAAATGATAAAATTTGTTTTTCAAGATAAACCATTAGGAACTGGTGATGCTGTCTACAAGGCAAAGAAATTTATCACAGATAAATATTTTTTAATGTTACTACCTGATGATTTGATAATTAAAAAAAACTGCTCTAAGTCTATGATTATGGTTCATAAAAAATTTAAAACCTCAGTTATGGCAAGCATGAAGGTTAATAAAAGTGATGTGTCTAGATGGGGCATCTACAACATTAAAAAAAAAATTGATAAAAATAATTTTATTATAAATAACGTTGTTGAAAAGCCTTCTATAAAAACTTCACCTTCTAATAATGCTGTAATTGGAAGGTATATATTACCTAAAACAATTTTTTCTAAATTAAAATCTTTAAAACCTGGCAAAAATGGAGAATTTCATATCACTGATGCTATTCAAGCTTTAATAGAGGACGATCATCAATTCATTGGTCATAATTTTTCAGGTAAATACTTAGATTGTGGAACAATGAATGGTTATATTAAATCAACGTTGGAGATTTCTAAACAATGAAACTTTGCATGATAGGGACTGGTTATGTTGGTTTGGTAAGTGGTGTTTGTTTTTCTGATTTAGGAAATGACGTTATTTGTGTTGATAAAGATTTAAGTAAAATTGAAAACTTAAAAAATGGTATTATCCCTATATACGAACCTGGTTTAGATGAATTGGTCATTAAAAATTATAAAAATAAACGTCTAAAGTTCTCTACAAATTTAAAAGATTCAATTTTAAAATCAGACATTATTTTTATTTGCGTTGGTACACCTACTAAAAAAAATGGAAACCATGCTGACTTAAGTCAAGTATATAACGTTGCAAAAGAAATTAGCAAATCAGTTAAAAAATTTAAAATTATTATAACTAAATCTACTGTTCCAGTAACAACTGGTGATGAAATAGAAAAAATTATTTCAAAAAAAGTATCAAAAAAACTTTTTTCAGTAGTTTCAAATCCTGAATTTTTGAGAGAAGGTGAGGCAATAAGAGATTTTTATAAACCAGATAGAATTATCATTGGCACAAGTCACAAAAAATCTAATAATGTTTTAAAAAATCTTTACGCACCATTAACATCTAGAGGTGCTAAATATATTAATACATCTAGAAGGGCAGCGGAATTAATAAAATATTCTTCTAATGCTTTTTTAGCAACAAAAATTACTTTTATTAATGAAATGGCTAACTTATGTGAGAAAATTAATGTCAATATTGAAGATATCTCTATTGGTATAGGTCTTGATAAAAGAATTGGTAGTCGTTTTTTAAGAGCGGGTCCTGCCTATGGTGGATCTTGTTTTCCAAAAGATACTAAGGCCATTATAGCTACTGCAAATAAATTCAAAACAAATTTAACAGTTATTAAAAGTGTTATTAAATCAAATGAAAATAGATCGTCATTAATGTTAAAAAGAGTATTTGATATTTTAAAAAATAAAATAGAAAATAAAAATATTTGTTTCTTAGGAGTTACATTTAAGGCAAATACAGATGATATGAGAGATTCTTCAAGCTTGTCTATGATTCCAGCATTATCAAAAAAAGGTGCAAAGATAAATTATTTTGATCCTACTGGAGAAAAGTCAGATTTTCAAAAATTTAAGAATGTTACTTTTTCAAACAACATTAAAGACGCAATTAAAAAATCAGATTTAATCATTATTCATACAGAATGGAATGATTTTAAAACTATTAACTTCAAAAAAGATGTGAAAAATAAAAAGTTCTCAATTTTTGATATGAGAAATATTTATTCTGCTAATAAGATGAAAGATCTTAAAATTAAATATTTTAGTATTGGAAATTAATTCAATTCAAAAATAGCATCAACTTCAACTAACACACCAAGAGGTAAACTATTTGTACTAACAGCAGCTCTTGTGTGCATTCCAGCGTCTCCAAAAACTGAAACTATTAAATCTGAAGCACCATTTATTACTTTAGGTTGTTCTATAAAGTCTTCTGTTGAATTAACAAATCCTGTCAGTTTCACGCAAGATTTAACCTTTGAAAGATCATTATCACAAGCTTTTTTAACTTGGGATATTATATTTAAACCACAACGTTTAGCCGCTTCATATCCATCTTCAGTTTTGAAATCTTTACCAACTTTACCTTTGATTAATTCTCCATTTGCTGCGATAGAAATTTGTCCTGAGATAAATAACATTTTACCAATTTGTTTTGATGCAACATATGATCCAACTGGATCTCTTGCGTCTGGTAGTTCTAAGTTTAATTCTTTTATTTTATCTTCATATGACATGTTTATTTCTCCATAAATTCAGTTAATGATTTGCTATTCTTAAATTTAACAAGTTTTTCTTTTAAGTTAAGTTTGTTAAATTTTGTTTTACTATTCTTAGCATTAGTAGTAATTTTTTTTTTAAACTCTCCCGCCCCAACTATTACTTTTAATTTAAGTTCTGAAGATTTTTCTTTTATATTTTTTGCCGAACATTCTAAATATTTTGCACTAACTTTATCAAACTGAGTACAATCAATTTTTTCAGCTATAACATTAGCTGTAATAAGCACCCATGTGATTAATGTAGTAAATATTATTCTTTTCATTTCTTTTTCTTTTTCTTAGTTTTTTTATTTTTATCGTATTCCTTTCTTTTCTCAATTAATATTAAAGCTTCCTCTATATTAAGTTCTAAGGGGTCTTTTTCCTCTGGTATCGTCGCATTAAGAGATTTATACTTGATATAAGGTCCATATTGACCCTTCATCACTCTAACAGGTTTTTTGTCTTCAGGGTGCTCTCCTAGATCCTTTATAATTGATGCAGACATTCTACCTGGTTTTGCCTCTGCTATTAAAGTGATTGCTCTATTAAGGCCGATTGAGAAGATCTCCTCAACATTTTCAATTCTTGCTGATTTGTTTTCACATTTCAAATATGGACCAAATCTTCCTGAGTTTAATATAATATCTTTTTGATTTTCAGGATTAATACCTAAACTTTTTGGTAATGAGCATAAAAATTTAGCCCTATCAAGATCCACGCTTTCTAATGTAATTCCTTTAGGTATAGAAACATTTCTTGAATTATTATTTTCTTTTTCCACCTTCTTTTTTTTGGTTTTCTTTTTCTTTTTTGTTTCAACTACAACTTCCTCTTTTATTTCCTCAATCTTTTCATATTGTAGATAGGGACCAAATCTTCCATTTTTAAGGTACAGGTCTTTGCCATTTTCATGTTTTCCTATAAACTTTGGTTCAGCTAGTTGAGATTGAGTAGCTGCTTTAGCTTTAGAAAGAGGTCTAGTAAATTTACAATCTGGATAATTTGAACAACCTATAAAAGCACCACCTCTAAAACTGTTTTTTAAACTTAATGATCCACTGTCACATAATTTGCACTGTCTATTAATATTTCCATCTTTATCTCTTTCAAAAATTAAACTACCTAGACTGTCATTTAATAGATCTAAAACTTCTCTAGTTCTTATCTCTTTAACATCAGATACATTTTGATTAAAATCTTTCCAAAATAACTCTAGAACTTTTATCCATCCTTCCTTACCGGTAGTAATGTCATCAAGTTGATTTTCTAAACTTGCAGTGAAGTTATAGTCAACATATTTAGAAAAAAGTTTTTCAAGAAAAGCAGAAATTAATTTACCACGATCTGTTGGGTGAAACCTTTTATTAACTGCTTCTGCATACCCTCTAGTAGATATAACAGATATTATACTTGCATAAGTTGAAGGTCTTCCAATACCTAGTTCTTCTAATTTTTTAACTAAACTTGCCTCGGAGTATCTTGGTGGTGGTTGTGTAAAATGTTGTTCATCTAATAAAGCTTCTATATTAACTGGACCTTTGTTCATTTCAGGAAGTATATCTTCATCATCATCCTTTTTGTTGTCTTTCATAACCTTCAAGAACCCATCAAATTTAATAACAGATCCACTAGCCTTACAGACTGTTCCATTATCATCTGAAGTTATCGTAATAGTATTTCTATCAAATTGAGCGGGTTTCATTTGAGAGGATAGGGCTCTACTCCAAATTAAGTTATATAATTTATGCTGATCTGGACTTAGATATTTTTTAACAGTATCTGGTGCACGCATAATATCTGTAGGTCTAATTGCTTCATGTGCTTCTTGAGCATTTTTAGCTTTTTTACCAGAATAACTTGCTGCATTATCTGGAACATATTCATCGCCAAACTCATTTTTGATATATTTTCTGAAACTGTCTATAGCGTCTGCAGATAGATTGGTACCATCTGTTCGCATGTATGTGATAAGACCAATAGTTTCACCATCTATTTCTATACCTTGATAAAGTTTTTGAGCTATCTGCATTGTTCGTGACGCTCCAAATCCTAGTGTACCAGAAGAAACTTGCTGTAATGTAGAGGTAGTAAAAGGGCCTGAAGGGTTTCTGTTAACAACTTTGCTGGAGATATCATTTATATTGAACTTTTTAGAATTAACTTCATCAATTGCTTTATCAATTTCAGTTTTATTTTTAAAAGAAAATTTTTCAATTTTTTTATCATTCAATTGAGTGATACTTGCTAATATAGAATTTTTATCATTATCGTTGAATTGAACACTTAAAGTCCAAAATTCCTCTGGATTAAAAAGCTCTATTTCATGCTCTCTTTCTGTGATTAATTTTAAAGCAACTGACTGAACACGTCCTGCAGATTTAGAACCAGGGAGTTTTGTCCATAAAATTGGTGAGATGTTAAAGCCAACTAAATAGTCTAAGGCTCTTCTAGCCATATAAGCATCAACAAGTAGTGGCTCGATTTGTCGTGGGTTTTCAATTCCATGAATAACTGCTTTTTTTGTAATTTCGTTAAAAACAACTCTTTCTACATGTTTGTCTTTAATTAATTTTTTCTCATTTAAATATTCTTTAACATGCCAAGCAATCGCTTCACCTTCACGGTCAGGGTCAGTTGCTAGTATAATTTTTGAAGAAATTTTAGCTGCATCTGTAATTTCTTTAAGATATTTTTTAGAAAAACTATCCACTTCCCATTCCATTTTAAAATTATTATCTGGATCGACAGAACCGTTTTTCGAGGGAAGATCTCTAATATGACCATAACTTGCTAATACAATATAATCATCACCTAGATATTTATTGATAGTTTTTGCTTTAGCTGGACTTTCTACGACTACAAGATTCATTACTAAACAAATTACTTAAAAGACTTAGATAGTCAAATCAATAAATTTTAGTCTTGGTTTCTTCTTTGTTTTTCAATCGTTTGACGTTTTCTCTATGTGTATAGAATATAAGTACAAACATTATTATGAAAAAAATTGAATTATAATTTTCAAAAATTATTAAATAAATTGGAACTATTAAACTACCAACAAGTGATGAAAGTGATGAGTATTTTGAAATAAGGAATGTAACTGTCCAACTAACAACAAATAACAAACCCAAAATTATATTTATTGAAAATAATATTCCAACATATGTTGCAACACCCTTACCCCCTTTAAACTTGAGCCATATAGGGAAAACGTGACCCAAGAACGCACTTAATGATGCAATAAAGATATAATCGGGATAATTAAATTTTACATATAAAACAGGCAATACAGCTTTTGCTATATCTAGCAATAAAGTTGCATAGCCTAACGTTTTATTACCTGTTCTAAGAGCATTTGTGGCTCCAATGTTTCCTGAGCCAATATCTCTAATATCTTTTTTTAAAAATATTTTTGTAAGTATAAAACCAAAAGGTATTGATCCTAATAAATATGAGCTAAACGCAACAATTAAATATTCCATTATTATAACTTAAATAATTCCTCACCTTTTACAAATGTATTAGTGACTTTACCTTGGAGTTTTTTGTCTTCAATGGAAGTGTTTTTTGATTTGGAGATAAGTTTATCTTTTTTAACAACCCATGGCTTATCAATATCTACAATGCAAAAATCTGCTTCATTACCCACTGAAAGATTACCCTTATCAATTTTTAAAATTTTTGCAGGGTTTGATGTTAAGGCTTTAATGATGGTTTCTAATTTAACAGAGCCATTGTGATATAACTCTAGACTTAGTGATAAAAGCGTTTCTATTCCAGAAGCTCCTGTAGATGCTTGCGCAAACGTTAATCTTTTTTGTTCTTCATCTTCTGGTTTATGATCAGATACAATAACATCTATCATTTCATCTTTTAACCCTTGTACTAGTGCAATTCTATCTTCTTCAGTTCTTAATGGTGGTGATAACTTTAAGAAAGTTCTGAAATCACCTATATCATTTTCATTTAACGAAAGGTTATTTATGGAGACACCTGTCGTAAACTTAACTTTACTTTTTCTTTCTGCAATAATCTCAACAGATTTTGCGGCTGAGATTTGTGATATATGATATCTGCATTTAATATTTTCAAGCAATGTTAGATCTCTTTCAATAATTATTCTTTCAGCAACAGCAGGTATTCCAGATAACCCAAGTTTAGTTGCAATAATTCCAGAATTAATCATTCCATTTTTAGATAAATCATAATCTTCAGCATGCTGCATGATTAGTGTGCTCAAATCTTTAGCTGAGTTCATTATACGAGACATCAGTCTAGTATTTTGAATTGTTTTAACTCCATCAGTAAATCCAATTATTCCTCTACTTTGAAGTAGACCAAATTCAGTCATGGTAGTTCCTTCAATATTTTTTGTAAGAGCGGCACTTGGAAAAACATTAATTTTAGATTTGTCTCTTCCACGTCTTTTTAAAAAATCCACTATTGAAACGTTATCTATAATTGGATCCGTATTAGGCATAGTAACAACTGAAGT
The DNA here is from genome assembly GCA_905618915.1 of uncultured Candidatus Pelagibacter sp. GTDB lineage: Bacteria > Pseudomonadota > Alphaproteobacteria > Pelagibacterales > Pelagibacteraceae > Pelagibacter. The sequence goes on from CAJQTI010000007.1 coordinate 54,758, forward strand.
AACACCTCCTGCAAGTGCTGCATTACTTAGAGTTCTAAAATTTTCTTTATATTCATAACCAGGCTCGCCTGCAAAGACACGCATATCAACAAGACCTGGGAATATATATTTGCCATTTAAGTCTATTACCTTTTCTCTTGAAGGAATGTTATTAGAATTTACTTTTTTACCAATAGCTTCAATCAAACCATCTTCACCAATAATTAATCCACCGTTCTCATTGATAGAGTTATGAGGGTCAATTATATTTGCATTTATAAAGTATTGTTTTTTCATTTATTCACAAAATATTTTTAAACAAGCCATTCTTACTGCAACACCTAGTTCAACCTGTTCCTTAATCACACTTCTGTTAATGTCATCTGCCAATTTTGTATCAATTTCGATTCCTCTATTCATTGGACCTGGATGCATAATCAAAGCATCATCTTTTGCATGGGCAAGCTTATCTGGAGTTAGTCCATAATATTCATAGTATTCTCTATTAGAGGACAAGAAAGAACTAGTCATCCTTTCATTTTGTAACCTTAGCATCATTACAATATCACAATCTTTCAGACCTTTTTTCATATCTGTAAATGTATTAACACCAAACTTTTCTATTTCTTTTGGCATTAAGTTTGATGGTGCAATAATGTTAACTTCTGCACCCAACATATTTAGAAGATAAATATTTGATCTTGCAACACGTGAATGAGTTATGTCACCACAAATCGCAACTCTTAAACCTTCAATTTTCTTTTTACGATTTATAATTGTTAAAGCGTCTAATAAAGCTTGAGTAGGGTGTTCACGGCTTCCATCACCAGCATTTAGTACCGCACAATTTACTTTTTGAGATAAAAGATTACATGCACCTGAATCTTGGTGTCTAATTACAATTATATCTGGATGCATTGCATTCAAAGTCATTGCGGTATCTATTAGTGTTTCACCTTTTTTAACTGCAGAGTTCGCCATATTCATTGACATCACATCTGCACCCAGTCTTTTTCCAGCTAGTTCAAATGAACTCTGAGTTCTAGTTGAAGGTTCAAAAAATAAATTAATTTGAGTTTTTCCACTTAAGATATTCAGTCTTTTATTTTTACTTTGATTGAGTTTAATAAAAGTCTTAGCCTCATCTAAAATTAAATTAACATCATTTATGGATAGATCTTGTATACCTAGGAGGTGTTTTTGAGAGATTTTAATAGCTTTATTTGTTTTGGTTGCCATTAAAATTAACTCTATAACTATTAAGTATACCTATGGCAAGTATTAATTGTTTAAAAAGTCTATAGCTCCTTGCAAAATAAAGGCTGCTGCATTTTGATCGATAGTTTTAACTCTTTTCGATACATTAATATCCAAAAAACTTGAGATGTTAAAGGCTCCAACGGTTGATAACCTTTCATCCCAAAGAATTACAGGTAGATCAATAGATTTTGAAATATTTAATGCAACGTCGTTAACAGATTGAGCTGACCTTCCAAGTGAACCATCCATATTTACTGGATTACCAATAATGATACCACCGATATTGTTTTCTTTAATAATCTCATTAAGTTGATCAATAAGCTCATTAGTATTTGTTTTATTTATAGTTTTAAACGGTGTCGCAATTGATTGTTTCTCATCACAAATAGAGACACCAATTCTTTTAGACCCCAAATCTAAACCAATAAATCGTACTTTATTTGGGTGTTTTATTTTAAAATCTTCAATTGTGATCATATTGTATATTTTATACTTAAGTGATAGTTTGCCGACATATTTAATTACCACATGACAATTGATCTTAAAACAATAAAGCACATATCTAAATTATCAAGAATTTCAGTTGATGATGAAAAAGCCAAAAAATTAGCTGGAGATATGAATTCTATATTTGATTTTATTGAAAAATTGAAAGAACTCGATACCGATAACGTTGAACCTTTAACTTCTGTTGCTGAAACAACATTAAAGTTAAGAGTGGATGAAGTTAAAAGTGGAAATATTAGAGAGCAAGTTTTAAAAAACTCTCCAGATGAAAATGAAGATTTTTTTGTTGTTCCAAGGGTGGTTGAATAATGTCAGATATTACCTCTCTTACTTTAACTGATTTAGTTAAAAACATTAAAGATAAAAAAATTTCATCAGAAGAAACTACTAAAGCTTTTATTAATAGAGGGGAAAAATCTAGAGAATTAAATGCTTATATTACAGAAGATTTTACTAATGCTCTAGAGAAAGCAAAAATTTTTGACCAAAAGCCAAACTTTGATTTAAAGCTACCAGGAGTTCCAATGGCTGTTAAAGATTTGTTTTGTACTAATGGAGTAAAGACAACAGCGGGTAGTAAAATTCTAAATAATTTTATCCCACCATACGAGTCGACAGTTACTCAAAATATTTGGAACGAAGGAGCAATTTTACTTGGTAAATTAAATTGTGATGAATTTGCAATGGGATCATCTAATGAAACAAGTTTTTTTGGAAACGTACAAAGCCCAATAGATAAAGATTTAGTACCGGGTGGATCTTCAGGAGGATCAGCATCAGCCCTAGCAGCCAATTTAACACCTATTACAATTGGAACTGATACAGGTGGATCTATAAGACAGCCTGCTTCATTTACCGGCACAGTAGGTCTAAAGCCTACTTATGGTAGCTGCTCAAGGTATGGTATTGTTGCTTTTGCATCATCTCTAGATCAAGCAGGCCCCATGTCTAAAAATGTAAAAGATTGCGCTCTGCTTCAAGAAATTATTAGCACATATGATGAAAAAGATTCAACATCAATTGATTTTAAGAGAAATGCATACAGCAAAGAATTAACAAATAATATTAAGGGTAAGAAAATTGGAATTCCAAAAGAATATACAGTTGATGGAATGCCCAAAGAAATTGAAGACCTTTGGACTAAAGGAATTGAATATGCAAAAGATTGTGGTGCAGAAATAGTTGAAATTTCATTACCCCATACAAATTATGCATTACCAGCATATTATATAGTAGCACCAGCTGAAGCTTCTTCGAACTTAGCAAGATATGATGGTGTTAAGTATGGATTTAGATCAAAGGGTGAAAACTTAATTGATATGTATGAAAAAACTAGATCCGAAGGTTTTGGTGAAGAAGTTCAAAGAAGAATAATGATTGGTACATATGTCTTATCATCAGGTTATTATGATGCTTATTACATAAAAGCTCAAAAAGTTAGAAAACTAATTAAAAATGATTTTGATGAAGCTTATAAAAAAGTTGATGCAATATTAACTCCGTCGACGCCAAGTGCTGCATTTAAAATTGGTGAAAAAACTAATGATCCAGTTTCTATGTATTTAAATGATATATTTACAGTCCCAGTGAACTTAGCAGGATTACCAGCTATTTCTATACCAGCTGGTGTAGATGCCAAGGGTTACCCATTAGGCTTACAAATCATTGGTAAAGCTTTTGATGAACAAAATATTTTAAACATTGCTTATGCAATGGAAGAAAAAATTGAATTTAAAAATAAAATTACTGACTGGTGGATTAAATAAATGACAAAAGATAGTTCGGAATATTTAATCGAAAGATATAATAATGTTTATGAAGTAGTAATTGGTCTTGAGGTTCATGCACAAGTTACATCAAACTCAAAATTATTTTCATCTTCATCAACAACTTTTGGTGCAGAACCTAATACTCAAGTTAGTTTGGTCGATGCCGCTTTTCCTGGAATGCTTCCAGTAATTAATGAGTATTGTGTAAAACAAGCAATCAAAACAGGTATAGGTTTAAAAGCACAAATAAATAAAAGATCTGTGTTTGATAGAAAAAATTATTTTTATGCAGACCTTCCTCAAGGTTATCAAATTTCACAATTTAAATTTCCAATAGTAGGAGAGGGTACTGTTATACTTGATATGGAAAACGGCCCTAAAGAAGTTGGTATTGAAAGATTACATTTAGAGCAAGATGCTGGAAAAAGTATTCATGATATGGATCCACAAAATACATTAGTTGATTTAAATAGATCGGGTGTAGCTTTAATGGAAATTGTTAGTAAACCTGACATGAGAACTCCTGATGAAGTCAGCGCTTATGTAAAAAAACTTAGATCTATTATGAGATATTTAGGAACTTGTGATGGGAATATGCAAGAAGGTTCTTTAAGAGCAGATGTCAATATTTCAGTTCGTATTAAGGGTTCTGATGCCCTTGGAACACGTTGTGAGATTAAAAACGTAAACTCAATTAAATTTATGCAAATGGCTATTGATTATGAAGCTAATAGACAAGTTGATTTAATTGAAGAGGGTAAAACGATTGACCAAGAAACAAGATTGTTTGATACTAAAAAAAATGAAACAAGATCAATGAGGTCAAAAGAGGACGCTCATGATTATAGATACTTCCCAGATCCAGATTTATTGCCATTAGAGGTAACAGACGAGTTCATTGAAAAACTTAAATTAGATATTCCAGAACTACCAGACGAAAAAAAGAAAAGATTTATTGATAAATTTAAAGTGTCTCCTTATGAAGCAACAATTTTAGTATCAGATATTGATACGGCAAAATATTTTGAAGAGGTAGTTGCAAAGATGGGTAAGAACTTAGATATAAAGTTAGCTGTTAACTGGATTACAGGTGAATTGTTTGCTGTTTTAAACAATAAAAATTTAGAAATATCTGAAAGTCCAATAAGTGCAAAAAATTTAGCAAAATTAATAAATCTGATTAAGAATGGAACAATTTCAGGAAAAATAGCCAAGACAATATTTGAATTAATGATGGATGGAGACAAAGATCCACAAATAATTGTTGAAGAAAAGGGTTTAAAACAAGAAAGTGACCCTAAAGCATTAGAAACTTTAATTGATAAAATAATCAACGATAACAGAGAAAAAGCTATTGAATACAAACAAGGAAAAGAAAAACTTTTTGGTTTCTTTGTTGGACAAGCCATGAAAGCTTCAAGTGGCAAAGCTAACCCTCAATTAATTAATGAGATATTAAAGAAGAAACTTTAATGCCATGGGTAAGAACCTTGAAATTACTGAAAAACTTGAAAAATATATAGATAATTTTAGTTTAAAGCTAAACCCAGTTCAGCAAGAAATAATTGATTATAATAATACACTTGGTGACGTTAAGAGAATGCAAGTAGCTATATCCCAATGTCATTTTCTACATTTAATCATCAAAATTTCTAATATTAGAAATGTACTGGAGATTGGAACCTTTACTGGGTTAAGTGCACTTTCTATAGCATTGGCATTACCGGATGATGGTAAACTTGTAGCACTTGATAAAGATGAGGGAACCAACAAAGTTGCATTAGATTTTTTTAAAAAGGCCAATCAAGACAATAAAATTAAGACAATAATAAAACCAGCTCTTAAAAGTTTAGAAGAATTAAAAAATGATAAATTTGATATGATTTTTATTGATGCAGATAAAATGAATTACAAAGAATATTATGAAAGATCATTAAAATTATTAGATAAAAATGGCTTAGTTATTATCGATAATGTTTTATGGCATGGTGAAGTTGCTGATGAAGCTAACATTGATAAATTTACATTAAATATCAGAGAGTTTAATACCTATGTTGCACAAGATAATAGAGTGGAACAAATTATAGTACCCTTAGGTGATGGGATGACTGTTTGTAGAGTATTATAATGTTTGAAGTGTTTGGTTTTTATAAATTTAAAAAACTTACCGCATTAAAGAAAAATAAAATTTTATTACAAGATTTTTTAGTTAAAAAAAATATTAGAGGAACTGTTATTATTGCTAGTGAGGGTGTTAATGCAACAATATCTGCCAAACCTTTAGATCTTAAAGCAGCAATTGCTAAGATCAAAAAAATATTAGATTTTAAAAAGTTTGATAGCGAAAATTTCTCTAAAAGTAAATTTCAACCTTTTCACAAAGTAAAAGTTAAAATTAAAAAAGAAGTTGTTCCAATGGGACTTACTTTGTCTTCAAAAAATAAAAAAGATAACCATATAGATCCAAAAAAATGGAATAAACTTATTTCTGATAAAGAAACATTGGTACTAGACTCAAGAAAACCATTTGAATACGAGGTTGGTACTTTTAAAAAATCAGTTAATCCTGATGTTATTAATTTTAGAGAATTTCCAAAATATTTAAATAAACTAGATAAGAAAAAACCCATCGCTATGTTTTGTACTGGTGGAATTAGGTGTGAAAAAGCTTCTGTTTTTTTAGAGAAAAAAGGCTTTAAAAATGTTTTTCAATTAAAAGGTGGAATTCTTAATTACTTAAAGAATGTTAAAAAGAAAGATAGTTTATGGAGTGGTGAATGCTTTGTTTTTGATAACAGAATCAGTGTCAAGCACGGTTTAGTAACCGGTACTTATTCAATATGCAGTGGTTGCAGAAAACCTGTTTCACTTAATGATAAGAAATCTAAAAAATATGAAGAAGGTGTTTCATGCACTAATTGTCACGATATCTTAACAGAAATTCAAAAGGGTAGGTTCCGTATGAGGCAAAAACAGATAACTCTTGCTAAAAAGAGTGGATCAAAGCATATATTTCAAAAAGAATTCATATAGGAAAAATAATTGTCTAAAGCATTAAAATTAACCAAAGATCCCATTTGGGAGCTACTTAGAAAAGTAACAATTCCAGCTAGTGTCGGTTCATTATTTCAAACATTTTATAATTTAGTTGATACGTGGTTTGCAGGAAGAATTTCTGCTGAAGCTATAGGTGCAATTGCTAAATCATTTCCTATATATTTTGTAATAATTGCTGTTGGTGTTGGTATTGGTGCTGCAACAAACTCATGCATTGGTAATTTATTAGGTGCAAAACAAGATAATAAAGCATCATTGTTAATTGCTCAATCTGTAATCTTTGCACTGATTATTTCTGTTGTTGTCACCTTGTTTGGATTAAATGCATCTAATTTTCTTTTAACAGTAATGGGCTCTGATGCCGCTAGTATAGCTTTAACAAGAGAATATTTAGATATAATTTTTTACGGTACTTTTATTGTAATGATTCAAATTTCTTTAAATGGAGCCTTAAATGCTCAAGGAGATACTAAAAGTTATAGAAATGTTTTAATATTTAGTTTCTTTTTAAACATATTTTTAAATCCATTATTTATCTGGGGATACGGAATTGTTCCAGCTTATGGTATAGGTGGTCTTGCTATAGCAACTGTAATTGCCCAGTCAGTAGGTACCTTTTATTTAGCGTATAAAATTAACTCATGTAAATTGAAAAAGTATTTATCAATTAAATGTTTTATTCCTAAATTGATATTATTAAAAGAATTGTTCACACAAGCACTACCCATTATGATTAGCATGCTGTTTATTGGTGTTGGTATTTTTAATATTTTATATTTTATTGGTCAATTTGGTGATCTTGCAACAGCTGGTTACGGTGCAGCCTTAAGAGTGGAGCAAGTTTTTTTATTACCAGTTATTGGATTGAACACTGCAGTACTTTCTATCGGTGGACAAAATTTTGGTGCTAAAAATTATGACCGTATAAGAGAATTATATTCGAAAGCTTTATTATTTGGATCATCTTTTATGGCTGTTGCAGGTGTTATATTATTTCTTGGTGCGGAGTTTTTTGTGTCTCAATTTACAGATAACCAAGAAGCTATATTTCATGGTACTATATATTTAAAAATAGCTGCATTAATTGCGCCTGTTTACCCTGTGTTTTTTATAACTACAGCTGTATTTCAAGCTGTTAAGAAACCTATCTATAGTCTTTATTTAAGTGTTTTAAGGTTATCAGCGTTACCTTTCTTGTCTCTTTGGTATGTAATTAATATCAGAGGTGGGGATTACTCAGATATATTCTATACTATAATGGCAACTAATTGGTTTATAGGTATTGCAGTAATCATATTCATTGGATATTTTTTAAATAATGTTTTTAAACAAAAAAAAAATCATTTTAGTTATTAGTGTTTCTTCACTAATATTTTTCTTAATTTTTAATCAAGTCAAATCACAAGATCTTAGAGTTGTAGATGGTGACACAATTCATCTTAATGGAGAAAAAATTAGATTTACTGGAATAGATACACCTGAATTAAAACAAACTTGCCTTAAAGACGGTGTAAAAGATCCTTGTGGAGTTAAAGCAAAACAAATCCTTAATAATAAAATTGGAAACAATGAAGTTGAATGTATTAGTGAGGGAATTGATCAATACAAAAGAACATTAGCTGAATGTTTTGTAAATAATGAAAGTCTATCGAGCTATTTAGTTAGAAGTGGCTATGCATTTGCTTACAGAAGATATTCAAAAAAGTTTGTACCAGATGAGGATTATGCAAGAATCAATAAAATAGGCATGTGGTCTATGGAGTTTGATTATCCTTGGGATTATAGAAAATCTAAAAAAAATTAAAGCTATATGGGGCGTTCTGTTACCCGGTGCCCCAGGTTTCTAATTAATCTCTTATTTGTTAGTTTTAAATAGTCTTTCACCCAAAGGACTGATTGGGTCTTGAGGTGTAGGCTCAATTTTAGTTTTTTCTTCAACAATACTTAATAGCTTTTTAGCAAGTCCTTTACGTCTAAATATGGGATTAACAAAAATATACTCAACTTCTGCTTCTTCGTTATACCTAACAAAACCAATTGTGGTATTGATATTTTTGAATGTGATCACACCATCGCTAAACGAAATATCATAGTTTGTGCTATTTAATTCATTCATTAATTGTTTCCATCTTTTTTAAGTCTTTTTTCTAATTTTCTTACAAAGAAAGAAACAATTAATATTAAGATTAAATATTCTAGAATTAAGAATGTATAAATCTCAAGAGGTCTATATGTTGAAACAACTAGTTCATTAGCTTTTCTAGTTAGATCTGCAATTCCTATAATTGATACTAATGAAGACATTTTCAAAACATAAACAAACTGATTACCGAGTGCTGGTAGAATATTTTTAATTGCTTGTGGAAGTATTACCAACCTCAATCTTTTATAAAAAGTTAAACCTAATGACGAGCCAGCTTCCCACTGTGATTTTTTAATTGAGTTTATACCTGCTCTAAAAATTTCTGCTTGAAAAGCACTTTCACTTATTGCTAATGCAATAATTCCTGAAACAAATGGACTAAAGCTTAATCCTGTCATTATAGGAAGCCCGTAATAAACCCACAAAATTAAAACTAATAACGGTATAGCTCTTACAATTTCAACGTATCCAATATTTATATAAGTTAAAAACTTATTCTTAGCTAAAGAAGGTATTGCAACTACAAATCCCAAAAACATTGAAATTATAATTGAAATTACAGAAATGTAGATTGTTAGACCCATCCCACTTAAAAGAAATTTTAAGTTAGTTAAGCCATTAACCTTGTTTGGAGAAAGTATATACCATGCCCACTCATGTTCAGTAGACCCACATGATGTTAATATTAAGGGTAATAGTAAAATTAGTTTTTTCACTAATTAAATTATACCCTTAAATATCTAAATTGAAAATTATAAGCTTTTTAAGTTATACTTTTTAAGCAAGCTTTCAAAGAAGCCTGAAGCTTTTTTCACTTCAATCCACTGATTAACATAGTTAATCCAAACCTGATCTTTTTGATCAACCATCATAGCTAAAACAGCTGGATTTTTACCACCATCTTGTACAATTGCTAATTGAGGGTATTTAATAACAAGCTTGTTTGCTTCTGTTGAACTTGTGATGTGACCATCAGCTCTTCCAGATAAAACTTCTTGAAAATCTCTAGCAGGAGACTCAATTGATTTTAATTTTGATTTTGGAAAAAATTCTTTTGCTTTCGCTTCTTGAGAAGTTCCAAGAGTAGTTGCAATTGTAACTTTTTCACTATTTAAAGATTCCCATGTTGGAAATTTTTTAAGGTTCTTCTTTAATACCAATGGAACTGTTCCATATTTGTAATAAGAATTTGTAAATCCAGCAACTAAAGCTCTTTTTGCTGTTTTAGTAACACTTGTTGAAACGTCATATCTTCCAGAAGTTATACCTGAAACTATTGTTTTCCATTCCGTAGGTATGAAAGTAACTTTAACTCCCATATCTTTTGCTAATTCTTGCATTACATCAATATCAAAACCAACATATTTATTTGTAGCTGGATCTTTCATACTCATTGGATCCCAGTCACCTGTTGTTCCAACTTTTAACTCACCAGAAGATAAGATCTGATTAAGTTGAGATTCTGCGTTAAGAGAGAAGGGTAAAAGTGCTAATAGCACCACTAAAAGTATTTTTTTCATACTCTTCATATAGCAAAAATTTAAGAAAAATTAAGTCTATAACCTTGACGCACTGTCATTTAGCCATGAGTGTAAATGCTCAGAAAAAGAGCGTCTAACGAATAAGTTTACGTTATTTATTTCCGTAAGATGTATAATTACATCAATATGAGACAGTATAGTTTGAGTAACTGATCCTTTTTTATTCTTAAATTCATTAAAATTAAATGGTGATCCTGTTGCAAGTAAATCAAAAACTTTACTGCCTTTTATATTTAGCATTACAAATTGGTCGCTCACATCAGTTACTGCACCTAATTTCACTTTAGATATATTTTTAATCAAATTATCTTCAACTTCGTAAGTATTAGTTTCTTCACTTGTAGTTTTGTTTGAAATTAACATCCATTCATCTGGACTTAACCATAAAGCTGTTAAAGCTTCACCAGCTGTAGATGTGTTAGCTTCAATTGGTAAGATCATATTCAAATTTTTTCCAATAGCGGTAATAAAATCTTTTATTTTGCCTCTTATAATTAATTTCATAATAGGCTTGATCTCTTTTATCTCTAAATCAGAATAAGTTACATCTCCCTTAATAGAGGTTTTGTAATTAAGCATTTAACCTCACATTTTCTTTGTCAAAAAAAACAGGGTCGACAATCGTTACATTAATATTTTTATCTTCCATAGGAATGAATAATTTTTGTCCTAGCATATTTTTTCCCCCTCTAACAACAGCAAGTGCAATTGATTTATTTAAATTTGGGCTGTAATAACTTGATGTAACATGACCAAGCATTGCAACTGGTGTTGCATTGGTGTTAGCAACTATCTGTGCACCTTCTTCTAAAACTTCACTTGTATTATCAGTTATTAAACCAACCAGCTGTTTACGGTCTTCCTTCATCGTATCTGATCTATAAAGTGATCGTTTTCCAATAAAATCATATTTCTTTTTGCTTACAATCCAGTCCATCTGTAAGTCAATAGGAGTCATTGTTCCGTCTGTATCTTGACCAACGATAATAAATCCTTTTTCAGCTCTTAATAAGTGCATTGTTTCAGTACCGTAAGGAGTGATGTTAAACTCTTTACCTGCTTCCATGCACTTTTTCCATAAGTCTTCACCATAATTGGCCTGAATATTGATTTCATAACTATGTTCACCTGTAAAACTAATACGCATAATTCTGCATTTAATATTATCAATTTTTGCATTGCTAAAAGACATATGTGGAAAGCTTTCATCTGAAAGATCAAGATCAGGTATTAATTTATTTAGAATTTTTTTACTATTTGGCCCACAAATACTAGCTGTTGCATAATGATCGGTAACTGATGACAAATAAACATCTAGCTCAGGCCATTCTGTTTGAAGGTAATCTTCTAATTTCCCCAATACATTTGCAGCACCACCGGTTGTTGTTGTCATGATATAATGATTTTCATCAAGTCTAGTTGTAACTCCATCATCATAAACCATACCATCTTCATTAAGCATTAAACCATAACGACATTTTCCTATCGCTAGTTTTGACCATGCATTTGTATAAACTCTATTTAAAAATTCTGAAGCATCAGTTCCTTGAATGTCAATTTTACCAAGTGTTGAAGCATCTAAAATACCAGCACTATCTCTTGCTGCTTTACTTTCTCTTTGAACAGCATCATGCATTGTCTCATTATTTTTTGGGTAGTACCAAGCTCTTTTCCATTGTCCAACATTTTCAAATTCAGCTTTATTTTTAATATGCCAGTCATTCATGGGCGTTCTTCTAAACGCATCAAAATATTCACCAACATTTCGACCAACCATTGTACCAAAGGTTAGTGGTGTATAGGGGGGTCTAAAGGTGGTTGTGCCAAGCTCTCCAACTTTAATGCCAGCTGTATCAGCAATAATCCCTAGTGCGTGCATGTTACCAAGTTTACCTTGGTCAGTGCCCATGCCGGTTGTTGTATAACGCTTAACATGTTCGATAGATTTAAAACCTTCTTTTAGTGCAAGCTTAATATCTTTAGCTGTCGCATCATTCTGATAATCAACAAAAGGTTTTGTTTTTCCTAAAACTTTATCAGATGGTAGTAGCCAAATAGTTCTAATCTCATTATCTTTAGGGCAATTTATTTCTAAATTATCAAATTCAGTTTCATTTATATTTAGAAATTCTTTTAAAGATTTTGTAGAATTTTTTATAATATCATCTAATTCAAAATCCCCATTACTTGAGCCAATACTAATTTGATCAGATGGGTATATATCAGGAATAAAAACTTGATCTTTTTCTCTGAATTTTAACTTACCTCCAGATTGAGTAAATAAATGAACAGCAGGCGTCCATCCACCAGTAATCGCTAGACAATCACAATCAAGTTCTATTTTTTCTGGACTTGCAAAAGATTGTCCATCTCTTGATAATTCCATTATCGTAATTTTATTAATTTTTTTATAACCTTCTGTATTTACAACTGTGTGTGATCTATAAACTTTAATCCCTAAATTCTCAGCTTCTTTAGTAAATGCAGTATTAGATTGCTCTCTAATATCAATGATTGCTTTAACCTTAATGCCTTTTTTATTTAATGAAATTGCACTTTCATAAGCCGTATCATTATTAGTAAAAAATATGTTCTTTTGACCAGTTGCTACACCATAATAGTCTGCATATTTTTTAACTGCAGATGAAAGCATAATGCCAGGTCGGTCATTATTGTTAAACACTAGAGGTCTTTCTAAAGAACCAGTAGCAACAATAACTTTTTTAGCTCTAATTTTTAACAACCTTTGTCTTATTTTTTTATTTTTTTCATTCTTAGGAAGGTGATCAGTTAGATTTTCTCTTGCTAATAAATAATTGTATCCATGATAAGCGGCAACACTAGTTCTTGTTTTAATTTCTAGATTTTTAATATTTCTTAATTCACTAATTTCATTTTCTAACCAAGTAGAAGAATTTTGATCATTTATTTTTACATGTTCTGAGTTTTGGTAAATTGTAGATCCTCCAATTTCATTTTTTTCATCAAGTAACAATGTTTTAAGATTATTTTTTGCTGCAGTTTTTGCAGCTATAATTCCACTAATACCAGCTCCAATTACTAAAACATCACAATGAATGTATTTATGATCATATATGTCAGGGTCAGGCTCTGTTGGAGATTTTCCTAGTCCAGCAGAATGTCTTATAACATATTCGTACTTCTCCCAAAAGCTAGCAGGCCACATAAAAGTTTTGTAATAAAAACCAGCAGGTAGAAGAGGGGATAAGAAATTATTTATACCTCCAATATCAAAGTGGACACTAGGCCAACAATTTTGGCTAGCTGCCTCAAGACCGTGATATATCTCAAGTTCTGTCGCTCTAACATTTGGTTCTGTTAGTGCTGTATTATTATTAACCTGTACAATTGCATTAGGTTCTTCAGAGCCAGAAGTCATTATTCCACGTGGTCTATGATATTTAAAGCTTCTCCCTACTAAATGAACATCATTAGCGAGTAATGCTGAAGCGAGAGTATCACCTTTGTATCCAAAATAAGCTTTCCCATTAAACTTAAAAGAAATTCTAGAAGTTTCGTCAATATACTTGCTGGTTGTAACTCTTAGATTTTTCAGCATTAAATTATTTTACAGGAGGTTTTTCACCCATTTTATATACGGCTTTAATTGTATCGTTAGAAGTATCCCTAATCATGTTGAACCATTTTCTACAGCCATGAGCATGGTTCCATCTTTCAAACTGAATACCTTTAATATTTTTTCTCATAAACAAGTATTCTGCCCACTCATCATCGCTTAATTCTGTTGGTTGTTTAGGTCTTTCAATATGAGCTTCACCACCAGCTTTAAATTCACTTTGTTCACGTTCACCACAAAAAGGACAGGTAATTAAAAACATTAGTGTGCTACCGCCGCTGCACCATGTTCATCAACAAGGTCTCCACTAATAAATCTATTTAAATTAAATGCTGCATTTAATTTATGTGGTTCATCATTTGCTATTGTATGTGCGAATAAATCACCTGATCCAGGTGTTGCTTTAAAACCCCCGGTTCCCCAACCACAATTAAAGTACAAACCCTTTATAGTCGTTTTACTAATAATAGGACTAGCGTCTGGGCAGATATCTACAATTCCACCCCATTGTCGAAGCATTCTCATTCTACTAAAAATTGGATAAAGTTCTAGGATTGCATTCAATGTACCCTCAACAATATCATGACTACCTTTTTGTGAGTATGAAATATAATCATCAGTACCAGCACCTATTACAAGCTCACCTTTGTCAGACTGACTAACGTAAGCATGAACAGCGTTAGACATTACTACCGTATCAATAATTGGTTTAACTGGCTCTGAAACTAGAGCTTGAAGAGGTTTACTTTCTAACGGTAACCTTAAACCTGCCATGTTTGCTAATACACTTGAGTGACCAGCAGCAACTACTCCAACTTTTTTAGTCTTTATAAAACCTCTTGTTGTTTCAATGCCCTCTACTTCATCACCACTTCTTTTAATTCCTTTAACTTCACAATTTTGAATTATATCTACTCCCATTTCATCTGCACCTCTAGCATATCCCCAGGCAACTGCATCATGTCTTGCGGTACCAGCTCTTCTTTGTAAAGTTCCACCCAGTACTGGATATCGAATATCCTGTGAGGTATTAATGATAGGACAAAATTTTTTAACTTCTTCTGTGCTTAAGTAAACCGCATCTATGCCATTTAATCTATTAGCATGTGTTCTTCTTTTTAAATCTCTAACGTCTTGTAAGTTATGTGCAAGATTCATTACACCTCTTTGACTAAACATTACATTGTAATTAATTTCTTGAGATAAACCTTCCCACAATTTTAATGCATGATCATAAAGACCAGTGCTAGCATCCCATAAGTAATTTGATCTTATGATTGTAGTATTTCTTCCTGTGTTACCACCCCCAATCCAACCTTTCTCAACAACAGCAATATTTTTCATATTATGTTTTTTTGCTAAATAATACGCAGTTGCTAAACCATGACCACCACCACCAATAATAACTGCATCATACTCTTTTTTTGGAGTAGGGTCTTTCCAGGCTTTTTGCCAATTCTCGTGGTAAGAAAAAGCATTTTTGATTAAAGAGAATATTGAATACTTATTTTTCATAATATTAACCAAGAATTACTTTAAAAATATTGAATATTCAATACAATCGGTTATATCAATGTCGCAGTGGAAGCGTGGGTGAGTTGGCTTAAACCAGTAGTTTGCTAAATTGCCGTGGGGGTAACTCCACCGTGGGTTCGAATCCCACCGCTTCCGCCATTAAAATAAAGGCTGATCTTTTAAAAAATTTTTCATTTTAATAGGTTTTTTTTCTAGGATATATCTATAAACATTGTAATTCTCCATAACTCGCTGAACATAGTTACGAGTTTCTTTAAATGGAATTAATTCAACCCAGTCCACAAAATCAATTTGTTTTTTTTGAGGGTTTTTATTTATTTTTTTCCAATGCTTAACTCTTTTAGGACCAGCATTATATGCAGCGGTAGCAAAAGGGTAGGCACCATCGTATTGTAAAATTAAACCAGCTATATAATGAGAGCCTAGATTAATATTGTACTCAGGATCAGAAGTTAATCTTGATTTTGAATATGGAAGTTTTGCCTGTTTGGAAACTAGCTTAGCTGTGTAAGGCATTAATTGCATTAATCCCTGAGCACCAACATGACTGTTTGCTCTCATATCAAATTCACTTTCTTGACGAATAAGAGAAAGAATAAAAGCAGTTTCTGGTATTTTTCTTCCATTAACGTATTCAGGTGTACTTATTATTGGATAGTTAAAATTATTGTGAAATCTTTTTTGATAAGATGCAATCTTTGAAACTTGTATTGCAAAATCATATCTTGATATATTAGTTGCAAGTTCGGCTGCTAAAATTTCACTTCCACCTTTAATATTATCATTAGCTAGGTGTCTTAATATATTTTTTGTATACCTATCCTTATTTAGCTCATCTAAAAGATGAACAATTTTTACTAATTCTTTTTTATAAAAATATTTTCTATAAGCATCAGGCACAATAGCTTGCTCATCTAACTCAAATGTTTCATTGGGTTTAATTCTTAGAAATGCTAGTTGACCATAATATGTTGATAAATATTTGGTTGCTTCTTCATACCATTGTTTAGACTGTTCTTTATCACCAATTTTTTCATAAGACCTTCCAAGCCAATAAGCGCCACGAGACAAACTAATAGGGTAACTAACATTTTGATAAAAATTATTAAAATGATCTATTGCTAAAATAGGATCATCTAAAAAGCTTAATGCAATCCAACCACTCATCCATTCAGCGTCTGCATATTCTGGGCCTATGTCTAAAGAATGTTTGCTCGCAACTTTATAAGCTGACTCATATTTCTTCTTATAAATAAGAGCTCGTGTCATTATTGCTCTTTCTTTCCACCATTTGTCTGGCCTAACTAAATAATCTTTATTGTTTGGAACTTTAAATATAATTTCCAAGGAGTCATCGACTCTTCCTCTTTTTCTTCTCCATTTAAGTCGGTCATAATTTAGTCCAGCATCATTTTTAAGTTTTGTTGGAACATTTTTGATTGCATTATCAACACCATAAGACTTACTCATTAAAATTTGCCTAGCCGTATAAAGTAATTCATAGTCCTTAGGTAAATATCTTAACATTCTTTTTAAATCCCAAAATTTACCTTCCCAAGCTAAATAATCTGCACGTTTAATATAATCATTTGCATCTAAATATTTTTTATATTTTTTCCTAAAAAATTTCATATTAGACCTATTTAGATCTGCAGTTATCCAACCATCTTTAATTAGAGAGGTACCCTTGGTGATATCACCTGTTAATATAAAGCTTTCTCCAAGTATTAGTTTTCCATAACCACTTAATGGTTCCTCAGAATTAAACCAACCTATGATCTTATTTGGTGAGATCTTATTTGTTGAAAGTTTGTGTTCAGCTAAATACCGAATTCTACTTATTCTTGGGTAGTTTTCATTATTTTTTATAAATGTTAAATAGTCATAAAAACTTGCTTGGTTGCCTGTAGTTAACAAATGTCTCCATTGAATAAAATTATATATGGATTTGTCCTTAGCTTTTTTAGACTGCGATAGTGCTGTTGACCACTGACTTTTTTGCATTGCTGCAATAGATTTTTTTGCAATTCCATAATCTTTTTGACTGTAGTATTTTGACTTACTCTTGACTACTGGTTTGCTCTTTTTAACAACTAAAGGTTTACTTTTAGGAATAAGAAAATTAATTTTTTTTAGATCTTTTTTGACTATTGTAGTTTTAGGTTCCTCATTTTTGGATGGTTTAGGTTTGGGTTTAAGTATACCCTGTGATATCTTTGCACTCTGAGCCTCTTCATTTAAAAAAGGTTTTTTTAAAGGAATTATTGATATTTCAGCAGCAAATACATTTCCTATTATTATCGAACTTAATAATAGTGATTTTATAAAAAAAAATATCTTTCTGGGCATAAATTTACTAAATGAATCTTTAAACTATGTTATAAGTATTTATGCTCAAAGGATCAAATGTTGCTTTAATAACCCCGTTCAAGAATAATGAGCTCGATGTGGAAGCTTATATTAAGCTTATTCATTTTCAAATATCAAATGGTACTAATGGTTTGGTGCCTGCTGGAACAACAGGTGAATCGCCAACATTAAGCCATGATGAACATCAAAAAGTAATAGATTTATGCGTTAAAGAAAGCGATGGAAAAACTATAGTTATTGCTGGAACTGGTTCTAATTCAACTAAAGAAGCAATTTCTCTGACAACACACGCTGAAAAAGCAGGTGCGGATGCAGCTCTAATAGTAACCCCATATTATAACAAGCCAACTCAAGAAGGATTATATCAGCATTATAAAGCAATAAACGACAAATGTGGGATACCAATTATAATTTACAATATTCCTGGAAGATCTGTAATTGATATGACTGTTGATACAATGGCTAGATTATTTGAATTGAAAAATATTGTTGGTGTTAAAGATGCTACTGGTGATTTAGATAGAGTTAATCAACAAAAAGATAAAATGGGAACTGATTTTGTTCAGCTGACAGGTAATGACGATAACGCTTTAGAATTTAATAACAGAGGTGGTATTGGATCTATAAGTGTAACTGCAAATATTGCTCCTAAGTTATGTTCCGATTTTCAGAAAGCCTCAAAAACAGAAAATGACGAGAGCAAGCTTGAAGCAATCAGGCTAGATAAAATTTTACAACCTGTTCACAACTCCATGTTTGTAGAAAGCAATCCAAGCCCTGTTAAGTATGCCGCAAAACTTTTGGGTCTTTGTGATGACGATGTTAGATTACCTTTGGTCAAGGTTACAGACCCAACCAAGGATATTGTTAAAAAAGCTTTAGTATCAGCAAATCTACTCTAATGAACAAGAAAGCCAAATCTGGTTTAAAAATTATTTGCTTAAATAGAAAAGCAAGTTTTAACTTTTTTTTTGAAGACCTAATTGAAGCAGGAATAGTTCTTAAAGGATCAGAAATTAAATCCATTAGAGAGGGAAAGGTGAATATTGCAGACTCTTACGCTGTAGAGAAAGAAGGTGAAATAGTTTTGATTAATTCTCATATTGCAGCTTTTAAACAAGCCAGTTATTCAAATCATAACCCTACTGATGAACGAAAGTTGTTGTTAAATAAAAAAGAAATTAACAAATTAATTGGTAAAATGCAGAGAGATGGTTTTACTCTTGTTCCAACAAAGATGTATTTTAAAAAGGGAAAAGCTAAAATAGAAATAGCAGTAGCAAAAGGTAAAAAACAATTCGATAAAAGAGCTACTAAAAAAAATAGAGATTGGAATCGTGAAAAAGCAAGACACATTAGAAAATCAAGTTAAAGAATCATATTTAGCAATAGGATCAAATTTAGGTAACAAAATTACCAATATTCATATGGCCATGTCCGAATTAGAAAAAAATAAAATTAAGATAACAAAAGTATCATCTCATTATTCATCAAAATCTTGGCCAAACCCTTTAATGCCAAATTTTATAAATATTGTTATAAAAATTGAGACAATCTTAGAACCGTTAGAATTATTAAATATTTGTAACTTTGTAGAATTAAAATTAGGGAGGGTTAGATCAAAAAAAAATGATCCACGAACCTGCGATATTGATATAATTGATTATGATAAAAAAATTTTGAACATAAACAGCAATAAACTAACAATACCACATCCAAAGATGACTAAGAGAAATTTTGTTTTGTTGCCATTATTTGAAATAGATAGGGGTTGGAAACATCCAGAATCTAAGATTAATATAGTTAATTTAATTAATTCTTTACCAATTAAAGATTTAAGATCTATCAAACAAATATAAATTGATGTTATAGTTAAAAATGCTTAATTCAGAAGAGTTAATAAATAAAGTCAAAGTTTATAATAAGTTTTTAAATCCAGAAAAATTAAATAAAGCTTATAATTTTGCTGTTAAAGCACATGAAAATCAAAAAACGTGACTCTGGTGACCCATACTCAATTCACCCTATTGCTGTAGCTAATATATTAACAGAACTCAAGTTGGATAGTGCAACTATAGCAACAGGACTGCTTCATGATACTATTGAAGACACACATGCTACCTATGAAACTATAAAGAATGAGTTTGGCCAAGAGGTTGCCGATTTAGTTGATGGTGTAACAAAAATATCAGTCTTTGAAAATCAAGCCACATCAACATCAAAAGCAGAAAATTTTAGAAAATTAATCATAGCAACCTCAAAAGATATTAGAGTTCTACTTGTTAAAATTGCTGATCGATTACATAACATGAGGACCATTGATGCAATTTCAAAAATTGAAAAAAAAGAACGTATCGCTAAAGAAACTATGGAAATTTATGCGCCATTAGCAGACCGAATGGGGATGCATAGAATTAGGGATGAACTAGAAGATTTATCTTTTAAAGTTCTAAATAATAACGCAAGAAAACTTATAAAAAAAAGATTAGATGAAATTAAAGATGATAAAGTAAACAGCTTTAATTCAATTTCGTTGCAATTCAGTGGATTATTAAATGAACACAAAATAAATGCTGAAATTATTGGCAGAGAAAAAACTCCTTTTTCTATTTGGAGAAAAGTTCAAAAAAAAAGAATATCACTAGAGCAAATTTCAGATATCATTGGATTTAGAATAATACTTGATAACATTGAAGACTGCTATAAAGCACTTGGCGTATTTCATAAAGAGTGGAATTGTATACCTGGAAAATTTAAAGATTATATTTCGTCGCCTAAGATTAATAAATATCAATCATTACATACTTCAATTATAGGACCCAATAGAAGGCCAATTGAAATACAACTCAGAACATTGCAAATGCACGAGTATGCAGAAAGAGGCATAGCATCACATTGGAAATATAAATCTTCTGAAAAATTTAATTCATTAACGTGGAAAGAATATGATTGGCTTGCCGATTTAGTTGAGATTATTGATAAGAATGAAAACCCAGAGCATTCATATGAGTACACTAAGCTACAAATGTTTCAGGAAAATGTTTTTTGTTTTACCCCAAAAGGATCTGTAATTAAATTACCAAAGGACGCTACACCAATTGATTTTGCTTATGCTGTGCATACCAAAATAGGTAATACCACTATAGCTTGTAAGATTAATGGTAACGATAGTGAGTTACAAAGCATTCTTTATAATGGAGATGTTGTGGATATTATTACTTCTAAAAATAAATCACCTTCATTGCACTGGATACCTGTTACAAAAACTGGAAAAGCAAGATCAGCAATTAGAAAGTATTGGTACAAAAAAGGAGAAGAGAAGGCTCAAAGAATTAAAAAATATAATACTACCCTATGGATTTCTTTACCTGATAAACCAGGAAAGCTAGGAGAGATAACAACTTTACTTGGTAGTCATAGTTTAAACATTTCGAGTGTTGAAATGAAGGAAAAGTCTAAAGAATATATTAATTTTAAATTTAATCTAATTATTAAAGATTTGAAAAACTTTACAAATTTTATCAGTGAGTTAAAACAAAAGGAAATTAAATTTAAAATCATTAGACATGAGGATAACTGGTTAAAGGAACGTAATGCTTTCACACGAAAAATCTTTAAATATTTTAAAAAAAACTAACGCACTATTAGAAGGTCATTTTGTTCTTTCGTCAGGTTTACATTCACCTAAGTATATCCAGTGTGCTAAACTTTTAAGCTTTCCACATTTAGCCAAAGATATTTGTAATTCGTTAGCAAAAAAAATTAAAAAAAAATTTAAATCTATAGATTTGATTTTAGCTCCTGCAATGGGAGGTGTTATTATTGGTTATGAAATTGGTAAACTTCTAAAAAAAGAGACAATATTTTGTGAAAGAGTTAATGGTAAATTTGCTTTAAGACGTGGGTTTCATATAAAAAAAGGATCAAAAGTTTTAATAATTGAAGACGTTATAACAACTGGTAAATCTAGCTTAGAGTGCGTTAGGTTGATTACAAATCCGGGTGCAAAACTTATCGGTTTTGCCTCGATTATCGATAGATCAACTAAGAACTCACTAAAGATAAAAAAGAATATTATCTCACACATGAAGATAGACGTTCCAACATTTAAGAAAAATAACCTTCCAGAAAGTCTTAAAAATATTCCAATTACAGTTCCTGGAAGTAGATTTATTAAATGAAAAGACTAGGAGTTAATATTGATCATGTTGCTACAATAAGAAATGCAAGAGGAACGTTCCATCCAGAT
Source organism: uncultured Candidatus Pelagibacter sp. (assembly GCA_905618915.1). Taxonomy (GTDB): domain Bacteria; phylum Pseudomonadota; class Alphaproteobacteria; order Pelagibacterales; family Pelagibacteraceae; genus Pelagibacter. The sequence continues at coordinate 76,767 of CAJQTI010000007.1, forward strand.
CCATTAACTATTGCTAAGCTTGTAACTAAATGTGGTGCTCATTCAGTAACTATACATTTAAGAGAAGACAGAAGACATATCAAAGATGCTGATGTTATTAAAATTTGTAAAAATAGAAAAATAATTACTAATTTAGAAATCTCACTTAACAAAAAAAATAATAAATATAGCGTTAAAAAATAAACCTAATTTCATTTGTATAGTTCCAGAAAAAAGAATGGAAGTAACAACAGAGGGTGGATTAAACCTAATAAAAAATAAAAAAAAAATAAAAGAAATAATATCAATATTTAATAAGAAAAATATTAGAACAAGTTTATTTGTTGACCCAACGTTAAAAGATATAAAAATTGCAAAAGAATTAAATGCTACTTGTGTTGAGTTGCATACGGGAAAAATTTCTAATTTAGTAAAAGAAAATAAAAATTATAAAAATGAATATTTAAAAATTAAGAAATGTTCAGAACTTGGTGTTCAGCTTGGAATTGAGGTTCATGCTGGTCATGGTCTTGACTATAAAACTACATCTATATTAAGTAAAATTAAAGAAATTACAGAATTTAATATTGGTCATTTTATAATCGGTGAGTCACTCACTCATGGTTTAAAAAATACTATTAAGGCATTTAAAAAAATAACCAATAAATAGTTATGAAAATTCTTGGTATAGGTGTTGATATAGTAGAAAATATTAGAATACATAAATCTTTAAAAAACATTAGTTTTATTAAAAGAGTTTTTTCTAGCTCAGAAATATTGTTAGCTAAAAAAATAACTAATAAAAAATCTTATTATTCTAAAAGATTTGCTGCTAAAGAAGCATTTTCCAAAGCAATTGGAACAGGTTTTAGAGATAATTTGAATTTTAAAGATATAACTATAATTAACGATAAATTAGGTAAACCATCATTTGTAGTCACAGATAAAATTAAAGTAATTGTTAAAAAGCAATTTAAGATATCATCTTTTGATTTCTTTCTGTCAATTTCAGATGAAAAAAAATATTCTATAGCATACGTAATTTTACAAAAAAAATGATAACTAAAAATATTATAATTGATAATGTTAAAACAATTTTTTATGCTTTGATAATAGCTATTGTTATCAGATCTCTTTTTATTCAACCATTTTACATTCCCTCATCATCAATGGAACCAACACTTTTAATTGGTGATAGATTGTTTGTTACGAAGTATTCTTATGGTTACAGTAAGCACTCCTTCCCTTTTAGCCCACCAATAATAAATGGAAGACTATTTTCTACGAAACCTAAGGTTGGTGATGTTATTGTTTTTAAAACACCAGCTGATAATAGGACAGATTATATTAAAAGATTAATTGGTCTACCAGGTGATAATATTCAATTCATTAATGGTGATCTATTTGTAAACAATAATCAAATATTCAAATCTAGAATTTCCCAAAATGATAAAATTTATTGTGGAAAACAAACTATAGACGTTAATACATTTGAGGAAAAACTCCCAAATGGCAAAACATATAATAGCGTATATTTAAAAAGTTATAGTTTTCAAAATTCCGATAATTTTATTGTTCCTTCTCAACACTACTTTTTTTTAGGAGACAACAGAGATTGCTCTAAAGATAGTAGATACCTGACTAGTGTCGGATATGTCCATGAAGATAATTTAGTTGGTAAAGCTCAATTTATATTTTTTTCATCTGATTTCAGAATTGCTAATATTTTTTCTTTTTGGAAGTGGCACAAAACAATTAGATTTGACAGGTTTTTTAAGAAAATTATTTAATGAAAATTAATCCCACAACATTAGAAAAGAAATTAAAAGTAAAGTTTTCTGATCCAAAAATTTTTATTAAAAGTCTAACACACAAAAGTTTTGACTCAATAAACAATAATGAAAAAATTGAATTTTTAGGAGATAGAGTCTTAGGTCTAATTATTGCAAAAAAATTACTAGAACTTTATCCTGAAGAAAGAGAAGGGGTATTAGATAAAAAATTTGCTTCATTAGTAAATAAAAAAAAATGTCTAGAAATTGCTAAAAAAATTAAATTAGAAAAATATATTTTGGTTTTAAATCCTAAAAATAAAAAAATCGAAATTGAAGATAAAATAGTAGCGGACTGCTTGGAGGCTGTAATTGGAGCGATCTATCTTGATAAAGGTTTAAATTTCACTGAAAAATTTATTCTCAATTTATGGAGTGAGCATATTACAGCGAGCATTGTAACTCAAATTGATGCAAAGACAAAACTCCAAGAATATTCGCTTAAAATTTTTAAAGTTTTACCTATTTATAAGTTAATATCTAATACTGGGCCTCGACATAAGCCACTCTTTAAAGTTGCTGTTAAATTAAAGAATACTAAATTTTTCACAGCAGAGGGATCTTCTAAAAAAGATGCAGAACAGAATGCTGCTTTTTTATGCTTTGAGGGTGTTTCTAAAAAATGAATTGGGATGATAGCGCCTATCTAGTTTCCAAAAATAGATACAGTGAAAATTCAATAATTGCTGAAGTTTTTACAGAAAATCATGGAAAAATTTCAGGGATAATTTTTGGTGGCACATCAAAGAAAATCAAAAATTATTTACAAATTGGCAATAAAATTTATGTAAACTATAATTCGAAAAGCGTTACTAGAATTGGTT
>CAJQTI010000008.1 GCA_905618915.1 uncultured Candidatus Pelagibacter sp.
CTACCTTCTTTTTGTAGTTTTCATTTAATATACCAAACAAGCTGTTTTGATTACTATTTGTTATTTCTATTTGCATAACTTTCCCTATGCAGTCTGTGTTGCCATCAAAAATTACTGATGTCATAAACTCAGTTCTACCAAATAATTTAATTCCATCTTTCATTTTATTTTCAACCAAAACATTAAGAGTCTTACCCTCTAGAGATTTATTTTTATTTATCTGATTTTCGAACAATTTTTTTTGGATTATTTCTAATCTTTTCTTAGATTTTTTCTTATCTACTAATTCTAAATCAGCAGCTACAGTGCCTGGTCTTGGACTAAAAATAAAAGAATATGAATTAATAAATCCTACTTTTTCAATTAACTTCATCGTATATTTAAAATCATCATCACTTTCTTCTGGGTATCCAATAATAAAATCACTTGAGAACTCTATATTGGGATTAATCTTTTTTAATTTTTCATAAATTATTAAATATTCTTCAATTGTGTGTTTTCTATTCATTTGTTTTAAAATTTTGTTTGAACCACTCTGTACTGGTAGATGGACTAAAGGCATTAGTTTGGTTGATTTTTTATAAACATTTATCAAATCGTCAGTCATGTCTTTGGGGTGAGACGTGGTATACCTAATTCTCTCAAGCTCATTGAGGCTTTCTAGTTCTAATAATAAATCAGATAATCTAAATTTTTTATTTTTATCTTTATAGCTATATGCATTCACATTTTGCCCTAATAAAATAATTTCTTTTGCGCCACTTTGAATTAATTCTTTTGCTTCATTTATGATTTGATCAAAAGGTCTGGAATATTCAGGTCCACGGGTATAAGGCACTACACAAAAGTGACAGAATTTATCACAACCTTCTTGGATTGTTAAAAATGAAGAAACTTTACTGTCATTATTTTTAATCTGACTTAGATAATTAAATTTAGAAATTGTGTCAAATTCTGTTTCTTCCTCTTTTTTTTTATTTTTTGAATGATTTAATATTGCCTCATTTATTTTATGATAAGACTGTGGGCCAATTACAATGTCAATATAAGGTTCTCTTTTTAACATTTCTTGATTTTCAGCTTGAGCAACGCAACCAGCAACAATTACAATTGGTTTTTTTTTCTCTCTAAAAATTTTTTTAACTCTTCCTATTTCATGATAAACCTTTTCTTTTGCTTTATCACGGATATGACAGGTGTTTAAAAGATAACAATCTGCATCCTCATATTTATCAGTTTTTTCAAAACCAATTTTTTTTACTGTATCAAATATACGGTTTGAGTCGTATTCATTCATTTGACAGCCAAAAGTTTTAATAAAAATTTTTTTTAACATTATGTTAGGATTTTTTTTTAACCCCATATAATTCTAATTTATGATCGACTAATCGATATCCATACTTATCAGCAATTTTTTCTTGTAACTTTTCTATTTCTTCATCAACAAATTCTATAATTTCCCCAGATTTAACATCTATTAAATGATCATGATGTCCCTCATTTAATTCTTCGTATCTAGCCTTACCCCCTTTAAAATCATGTTTTGCCAAAATTCCAGATTCCTCAAAAAGTTTTACTGTTCTATATACTGTGGCAATACTTATTTTTGGATCAATCTTTGAAACTCTATTATAAAGTTCATCTACGTCTGGATGGTCGTTTGATTCTGACATTATTTTTGCAATAATTTTTCTTTGATCTGTAAGTTTGACCCCTTTAGCTAAACATTTTTGTTCAATATTTTCTGACATTTTTAATTTTAACTTAAATAAATAGGATTAATCAAATTCTTTTTAATTTTAAATTTTTCACATAAACTAGGGACATCTTCATACTTAACTTCTTCAAATCCCTTAAAATCTTCAAAACTAAAGCAATAGTAATTGATTTTTTTAGTTAGAAATAAAGCTTTAATCGTCGCTAATGAGTTTCTAATTCCTGCAAAACTACCTGGTCCTCTGTTAACATAAATAACATCAATTTGATCTAATGAAGAAGAATTTACCTTTAAAAAATCATTAATTAAGATCATTAATTTTTCAAAATTAATTTTACTATTTTCATGACTACAAGTATAAATATTTTCACTGACTATGAGTGTTAAAAA